>JABMNG010000128.1 GCA_013205275.1 Methylophilales bacterium
TAAGGTATTGTAACCAAATGACGCTCCTCTTTCGCATACCATAATGTTATCTTGTCCACCGTTAGCTTCCTTTGCTTTTTGAACCACTTGACTCATATCATGGGGTGCTAGGAATTGGCCTTTTTTTATATTCACCGCTTTACCTGATTTTGCAACCGCTGAAATAAAATCAGTTTGGCGACATAAAAATGCCGGCGTTTGAAGTACATCTACGACACTAGCAACCGCTTCAATCTGAGAGATATCATGCACGTCAGTCAAAATAGGGATATCTAGTTGTTTTTTAACCGCCTCTAGAATTCTCAAGCCCTCGTCTATACCAAAGCCACGAAATGTTTTATTCGAGCTTCTGTTTGCTTTATCAAATGAAGATTTAAAAATAAAGGGAATATCAAGGTCATGACACATATCCTTTAATCTTCCTGCTACATCAATAGTCATTGCTTCTGACTCAATAACACACGGGCCAGCTATTAAAAATAGTGGTTGATCGATTCCTACATTAAAGTGACATAATTTCATAAATTAACCTTTTTGATAAGCAATTGCCGCTTTAATGAATGATAGAAATAATGGGTGGCCGATTTTTGGATTCGATGTAAATTCAGGATGAAACTGACAGCCCAAAAACCAAGGATGATCTTTTTTTGAGAGCTCTATAATCTCACATAAATTCTCAGCCGGAGTTCTCGAAGACACGATTAATCCTGCCTGGACTAATTGGTCCACATATGAATTGTTTACTTCGTAGCGATGCCGATGCCGTTCATTTACTTCTAAGCCATATATATCATATGCTAATGTATTCTTTATTATTGGGGCTTTTTGAGCTCCTAATCGCATTGTTCCGCCTAGATCAGATCCTTCGTCTCTATGGACTACATCTCCTTGAGCAGTTTCCCATTCTGTTATTAACCCAACAACCCTATGCTCTGCGATGCTATTAAATTCAGTGCTATTTGCTCCCTTTAGGCCTGCCTTATTTCTTGCATACTCAACTACAGCCAATTGCATACCCAGGCAAATACCTAAAAATGGAATCTTATTTTCTCTGGCAAATTGGATTGCCTTAATTTTTCCTTCCGTTCCCCTAACACCAAAACCACCAGGAATGAGAATCGCGTCAACATTTTTCAATCCATCAATACCATCTTCTTCTATTTTTTCCGAATCGAGAAAGTGGATCTTTACCTTGGCATTATTATGAAGGCCAGCATGAATTAGTGCCTCGGTTAACGACTTATAAGACTCAGTTAAGTCAACATACTTACCAACAAACGCAATATTAACTAACTCATTAGCGCTATCTAATAACTCAATAATTTTTTTCCACTGACTTAAGTCGGCATCTTTTGGTTTAATATTTAATTTTTTACAGACAATTACATCCATTGATTGGTCATGCAGCATCATAGGGATTCGATAAATTGAGTCTGAATCAGTAGCTGATATAACCGCATTAGTTGGAACGTTAGTAAATAATGCGATTTTTTCTCTTTCTTCCTGCGGAAGAGGTCGTTCAGATCTACATAAAAGAATGTCTGGCTGAATACCAATTTCTCTTAGTTCTTTAACGGAGTGTTGGGTAGGTTTTGTCTTGAGCTCTCCCGCTGTAGCAATCCAGGGTAGCAATGTTAAGTGTATATAGCAAATATTCTCCCTTCCCTCCTCAAACCCCATTTGCCTTATCGCCTCAAGGAAAGGAAGCGATTCTATATCGCCAACCGTGCCGCCCACTTCAATAATCGCGATATCTGAATCCTTAGCGCCATTTCTTATATGAAACTTTATTTCATCGGTAATGTGAGGGATAACCTGAACTGTCTTACCTAAATATTCCCCCTTTCTTTCTTTTTTAATAACGCTATCGTAAATTTGACCTGTTGTGAAATTATTTTTTTTTGTCATTTTTGAAGAAATAAATCGTTCATAATGACCGAGGTCAAGATCAGTCTCTGCCCCATCATCCGTGACAAAAACTTCTCCGTGCTGGAATGGGCTCATTGTCCCAGGATCAACATTGATATAGGGGTCGAGTTTTAGCATTGTGACATTTAAATCTCTGGATTCAAGGATGGCACCTAGGCTGGCAGCTGAAATGCCCTTACCAAGAGAAGAAACTACACCGCCAGTTACAAAAACATATTTAGTCATTAGAGGGCATCTTTAAAAGAATTGCTGACGGTATAATATTTTACTTTAAAGCCTTGGCTCTCACAATGAATAGATTTAATCTTTTCCCCATTCGCCATAAGTTTTAAATTTTTCAATTACTTCATTCATCTGATTTTTAGTTAGTAACTTTGGCGTACCAATCATTTTTGCCTGCACATAAAGTTGCGCAAGATGCTCGACCTCTATAGCAACTTCGGTGGCTTCATTCAAGTCACGTCCCAGAGCAATCATGCCATGATTGGATATTAGGCAGGCCTTTCTATTGTTGATTGCTTTGATAATTTTATTAGACAGCTCCTGTGTGCCAAACAGCGCATAACCAGAGCATCTAATTGAATCGCCTCCAGCAACCGCAATCATATAGTGAAAAGGAGGGATACTTTTTCCTAAAACACTTAAAGTACTCGAAAAAATCGAATGTGTATGAACAATTGCATTTACATCTTTTCTTGAAGCATAAATATCTCGATGGAAAAGCCACTCGGAAGAAGGTTTATGTACTTCTTTTTGACTGTTAA
>JABMNG010000129.1 GCA_013205275.1 Methylophilales bacterium
GTAAAAGTCTAATTAAGAAAATAACAGATGAAGCAAAAATTCCTGTTATTAAACATTTGGATGGTAATTGCCATATTTATATTGATGAGTTTGCAGATATAGATCAGGCATTAAAAATAACAGATAACTCAAAAACACAACGTTTAGGAACATGTAATACACTTGAATCATTAGTTGTACATTCAAAAGTTGCCAGTCTATTTCTGCCAAGGATCAAGAGTATATTTGATCAGAAGTCTATTGAGATTCGCGGCTGTGAAAGAACAAAAAAAATTATCTCAGGTATTGTAACCGCAACTGAAAATGACTTCTACGAAGAATATCTAGGGCCAATAATATCTTGTAAGATTGTCAACACAATAGAGGAAGCAATTAACCATATCAATAAATATTCATCTGCACATACAGAATCAATTATTACAGAAAACAGTCATAATTCTGATATGTTTCTTCATGAAATTGACTCATCAAGCGTAATGATAAACGCCTCCACGCGCTTTGCGGACGGATTTGAGTATGGACTTGGTGCTGAGATAGGTATTTCAACTGATAAATTTCATGCAAGAGGACCGGTGGGGCTTGAAGGTTTAACATCGCTCAAATATATCGTTTATGGAAGCGGTCAAATAAGAACATAATTCATGTCAACTAAAAAATTAATAGGGCTTTATGGTGGGGCCTTTGATCCTGTACATAATGCTCACATTGAAATAGCAAAAAACTGCATTAACGAAGTGGGTCTAGCAAAATTAATACTAATTCCAACTGGTAGATCTTCTTTTAATAAAGAGATGAGCCCTGCAATGGATAGAATGGCAATGTTAAAACTTGCCTTTACTTCGAGCTCCTATGAAGTATCAAGCGTTGAAATCAAGCATTCTGAAAAATCAAAAAATCCATCTTACACAATTGAAACTATTAAATATTTCTTTGGTAGGGATAAAAATACTTATTTATTAATTATTGGTACCGATGCATTAGCTAACATGAGTGATTGGTATAACTGGCAGGAAATAATAAACTACTGCCATATTCTTGTAGTGAACCGATCAGAGATGAGTGTATTCACTCAAATATGGAATCCAAAGATAACAAAATTAATCAAAGATCACTCAACTACTCAATTGAAAGACCTTCAATGCAAGCGAGCAGGGTCGCTCTATTTTATTTCAATGCCAATGATTGATATTTCATCTAGCATAGTGAGGCAGTATATTAAAAATAAAAAAAATCTAGATGGAATAATTCCCTTCCAAATCGAAAAATATATTCTAGAAAATTTATTGTATTAAGGTCCTGGCCATATCAGATATTGGGAGGCATCCACTGGGTTATTATTTGGAATATATGGGACTACCCCAATACATGGGTAGTCTATTCTGTTTTGTAAGTAATTTATATTGTCTTCTTTGTATGACATGTCCTTATCAATAACATTAGCTACCCACCCGCAAATTTTTTGATTATTTTTTTCAATAGCCTCAATGGTTAATAAAGTATGATTTAAACATCCAAGCCTAATACCTACCACTAAAATAATGGGTATATTTAAGAGTCTTACCAGATCTGAAGTCATGACCTTTTCGTCTAAAGGAACGTAATAACCACCCGCCCCCTCAACAAATAAATAGTCTGTATTATTCATTAAATAATTAAAATCATCTTTGATTTTAGATAAACATATGGGATGGTTATTATTCTTTGCAGCAATGTGAGGCGCAACTGCCTCCTTATAACTGTAACTATTAATGCTATCGATGCTAATGTTAGCGTTGCTGAAATGGTTAATATCAAATACATCAGAATTAATGCTTACCCCATCGTATAAATCTTCTCCAGCTGCAACAGGTTTCATTCCAGCAGAGATCTTATTGTGACCTTTCATTAGCTCAATGAATGCACAAGTAATAAATGTTTTACCTATTCCAGTGTCTGTTCCAGTAATAAAAAAAGCCTCACTCATTCTTAAACGTTATTGGCTGATAATCAGAGTTAATTTTAGGTATATTCCATGCATGCCCATAAACTACTTCATATGAAGCAGGAAGTAGACCCTCTGATCTATAGCTTTCATATTCTTCAGCAATTTTATTGATGTATGATTTTCCAGACAATCCCTTACCTTGCGATGCATTGCCATTAGTTGCACCAATACTTTTAATGTCCATAAATAATTTTTGAATATGGGGGTATGTCA
>JABMNG010000130.1 GCA_013205275.1 Methylophilales bacterium
TGATGCACAGTATCGACCACATTTTTCCAAGCCAGGGTTTGTTCTTCAGAGTAAATACCAGGCGTGCAGTAATAACCTTGGCCCTGATGGCTAATTTGTGTGGCCTCGGCAATGATAAGACCCGCACTCGCTCGTTGCCCATAATAAACAGCCATGATTGGAGTTGGCACGCCTTGCAGAGTGGCACGATTTCTAGTTAACGGTGCCATCACAATACGATTAAAAAGTACAAGATCACCAAGTCGAAACTGTTGATAGCGATTGCTAGCTGGCATTTCTGGGGTAGGTGTAAATTGGGGCTCCTCCCTTTTTAATTCTATTTGCTTTACGTGTTTATTTTTTGCATCTTCATCGAGTGTGTCAGCAAGGTTATGATTAACGATGGCATGACCTTTTTCATCTTCACGGACCACCTTAATTACATCAATTAATTTTGCATCACTCTTCAGCTTCCAATAATTAATGGCAATTTGTGGTGCTGCAACATTGAGAGAAGGATTATTTTCGACCTGCTCTAAATAAGCGGTGTAGCTGATGACAGCTTCTTCTTCAAAGTAGCCGACAATGCGGTGAGCAGTTCGGGGAAAGAAAATATAGATAAAGAAATAAAAATTCCAAAAAATGGCTTGAGCCAAAAGAATTAAGATACGTTCAAACCAATTCGGTTTTGCAATCTCAATAAATGTCATTAAATGCATGCGTTCGTTTTCGGCTTCGTCGAGAAGAATTTTAATCCAACCACGATCGTGTTGCATTTTACGTAAGCATTTTAAATGAATCCACATCCCAGCAACCATACCAGGTACGGCCGCGACTGTTTCTAAAACAACAGCTCGATGGCCGTAGCGCTTAGAAAATAATGTATCTGCAAAAAAACGTAGAAATTTTGTAATCAGAATAGCAACATAGTCACTGCTATTTTCGGGCTGGCGGTGCTCTAACATTTAGGCCTTTCTTAATTGAAATGGGAGACGTAATTCCTTATAGGGGTTATTTTAAATTATTTATGGACAATATTCGAGACATGATTACAGTTAATTGCGACGAGATGGGTTTGTAATTTATAGGACTTAATAATTAGTCGACCTTATTAGACTGGAATTTTTTTCTTGCGAGGCGCTTTTTTAGCGAGCCAATCCCACACAAAAGTTGGTAAGACATGCATGATTTTTCCGACAATACTCATCTGCCAAGGCACAATTAGAAACTTTTTCTTTTTTTGAATAGCCTTGATCATGCTTTGGGCGGCACGATCTGCTGACATTAAAAAAGGCATCGTGAAGTCATTGGTATCGGTCATGGGGCTTTTTATATAGCCAGGAGCGATGGTCGTTACATCAATATTATGGGCCGCAAGTTCCACGCGAAGACTTTCCAAGTAATTAGTGAGCGCTGCTTTTGATGAGCTGTAAGCCCCTGCACCCGGTAATCCTCGAATACCGGCAACACTAGATATTCCGACAAACTGGCCAGAACCTCGGTTTTTGAAAACTTGAATAAAGGGATAAAAGGTATGCGTGACCCCAATCAAATTCGTCGCAATGATTTTCTTAAAGGTCTCTAGATCAGAAAAATTTTCAGTCAATGTTCCGGAGCTAATGCCGGCGTTGGCAATTACAATATCAGGGGCCCCATGAAGTGCCATAAACTCCTCGGCGGCCCATCGGCATTGGGCCAAATCTGTGACATCAACAGGAAAAATTAAGGATTTGCAGGGCAGGATTTTTTGTAAGGCTAAAAGCTCCTCCTTGCGCCTAGCCAACAGGCCAATCACCGCACCTTGTTTAGCATATTCTTTCGCTAGGGCTTGACCAATTCCAGAGCTGGCACCTGTAATGATAATTTTGAGTGCCATGAGGGTTTTATTTTTTGGTTTTGTCTTTTCGAACGTTATCGATGATGTAGTTCATTAAATCAATGGTGTTCTGTTCACCTCCCGCCATCGTACTTGAGGTCAGATAACGGCCATCAATAATAATGCTTGGCACACCAGTTGCTCCGGCTGCCTTAAACATATTAAAAGAGTTTGATAATTTGGCATTCATAGAAAACGAATTAAATGCTGCGTCGACCTCAGCTGTATCCAATTTTCCATTCACCGCTACCCATTTTGTCAGGCCTGCTTGATCATCGGGATTGACCGATTTTTCTTTATGGATAGCATCAAATAATTTTTCATGCAATTTCTTCTCTAAGCCTAGTGTTTCTAATGCATAGTAGGCTTTGGCTGCTGGGGCCCAATTTTTTCTTGGAATGGCCGGCACCCTTTTAAATACAACATCCTTGGGAAGTTTGTCAGCCCACTTATCTAAATAAGGGTCCATATGATAACAATGGATACAGCCGTACCAGAAGAGTTCAACCACTTCAATTTTATCGGCTGAATCAGTGGCAATCGAAGGTTCGATGGCTTTAAAATTAACACCAGGTTCGGGTTGTACTGCCAGTACAGTATTGGTAATGAGGAGTAATAAGCTTAATAATAATTTTTTCATGATATGTCCTTTATTTAGTTCCCTTTGGGCCGGGTAAGTTTAACTAAGTTCGATTTAAATCCTTCTTTCATTAATTTTTCACTCATTTCTTTAGCCCTTTCGTAGTCTTGGTATGGGCCGACACTGACGCGATGAAAAACATTTTCTCCAATTCTAGCTGACATAATTACTGATTCAAATCCCATCAAAGCCAATTTGGCTTTCAGATTATCAGCGGGGCTTTCTTCAGAAAATGCACCCACCTGAATATAGAAGTCAACATCGCGATTCTTATCTGGGTCTTGCTTAACTTTTTCTTCTTTATAGACAGATGATTCTTTTGGCAGAGTGTCATAAAAATCAAATGAAGTATCTTCGTCAATATTAATTACATCTTCTTGGCCGACACTGGAATTCACTTCAACACAGGCTCCTTCCGTTTCCTTTGATACGAAAGGGCTCTTACCATTAGTGATAAATAAGGTAACGGCAATAGAAATTAAAATACCCAGTAATAAACCAAAAAATAAACCGTTGGTAAATGGAGTTTTCTCTGCGTTGCGGTGTTTTTTGGTTCTGTAATCGTCATCCATTGCTTTAATTTTCCTTTACATTTTTTCAGGGGCAGAAATGCCTAATAATGCGAGCCCATTTTTGATAACAGCTTGTGTGGCATAGATAAGTGATAACCGTGCAAGCTTGGTGACTTCATCGTCTACTAGAAATTTGCTGTCATTATAATAGCTATGCAGTTCGGCTGCACAGTCTTTTAAGAAATTTGCAATTTGATGGGGTGCTAATTCATCGGTGGCCTGTTTAATCACTTCGGGAAACTCACTTAGCCTTTTAATAAGTTTTTTTTCAGCCAGACTCTCGAAAGCATAATCCTTAGAAACTCCTAATGTCTTTTTATCGCCCCCCCATTGATTTAATACTCCCTCAATTCGAGCATGGGCATATTGAATGTAGTAGACGGGATTATCATTGCTTTGGCTTTTTGCTAAATCAATGTCAAAAATCAGTTGTGAATCAGCCCGCCTGGCACTCAGAAAATAGCGTGTGGCATCACAGCCCACTTCATCAACTAAATCTTTGAGTGTTACATAGCTGCCTGCCCTTTTGGAAATTTTGACTTCCACGCCATTTTTCATGACAGTAATCATCTGATGTAAAACGTACTCGGGCCAATCTAGGGGGATATCCTTATTTAAGCCTTGGAGGCCTGCACGAACACGGCTGATTGTACTGTGGTGGTCTGCTCCTTGCTCATTAATAACTCGTTTGAATCCACGAGTCCATTTATCAAGGTGATAAGCTACGTCTGGAACAAAATAAGTAAAGCCGCCGTCTGATTTTTTCATCACACGATCTTTGTCGTCGCCAAAATCAGTTGTTTTAAGCCATAACGCGCCTTCTTTTTCGTAGGTATGACCTTCTTTAACGAGAGTATCGACCACAAAATTCACTTGCCCATTTTTGTATAGGTCAGATTCTAGGCTGTAAACATCAAACGCTGTTTTAAAAGCGGCAAGGTCTTGGTCCTGCTCATTTCGTAAATAGGCGATACTAAAATTTCGAATAGATTCTTCGTCTTCAATGTCCCCTGATGCCTGAACCTGTTGGCCTTGGCATTCTAGAGATGATTTAGCTAAATAAGCATTGGCAATATCAGCAATGTAATCACCTCGGTAACCTTCCTCTGGGAAATCTTGATTCTCCGGGCTTATGTTGAGGGCTCGCGCCTTGACGGATCGAGTTAAATTGTCAATTTGAGCCCCTGCATCATTGTAATAAAACTCTCGAGTGACTTCCCAGCCTGAAAACTCAAATAAGCGAGCAATGGAATCACCAATCGCCGCTCCTCGACCGTGACCTACGTGCAGTGGCCCAGTGGGATTGGCGGAAACAAATTCGATTTGTACTTTTTTCCCCTGTCCGATTTGATTTTTACCGTAGAGTTCTTTTTCCTCAATAACTTGATTAATAATAATTTGATGAGAATGCGCACCTAAGAAGAAATTAAGAAACCCGGCCCCAGCGATTTCAATCTTTTCAAAATATTCTGTTTTGGGCATCTGATCTAAAATGAGTTGAGCAATATCACGAGGGGATTTTTTTAAAATTTTCGATAATACTAGAGCAATGTTGGTTGAGAAATCCCCATGCTCAATGAGCTTTGGTCGATCGATAACAATCTGACTTAAATTGACTTCATTTGTCAATTGTCCGACAGCGGCAAAAAGTAAATCAGTAAGGTGAGCTTTCACAAGATTACAATATAATGAATAAAAAAGTTATTTTACCCTATCCGCTGATTTCTATTTAAGGAAATAACTGCAATTTCATATGACACCCAAAGAAAAATTTATACAAGTTGCACTTGATGTTCCAATGGACCAGTTATTTGATTATTTGCCTAATGATCAAACGCTGGCCATAGGTCAATATGTCAAAGTGCCATTTGGGAGCCGACAAATTGTTGGAATTATTTGTGGCTTCTCTACCACCACCGAGGTACCTATAGCGAAGCTTAGAAAAATAATTTTAGCTGATGAGGAAATAATTTTTGATAAGCCCCTATTTAAATTATTAAATTTTGTATCTCGCTATTACCATTACCCCCTTGGGCAGACCATTATGTCGGTTGTCCCTTCAAGAATTAAACGCTCTCAAGGCCAACATAGTAAGGTTGAGCAACTCTTTGAGGCCGGCAATAAACTCACGTCTGAATGGATTGAGTCATTGTCTAAGCGTCAGGTCAGATTAAAAAAACTAGCGAGCAACCTACTTTTAAAATCCCTCAGAACGTCTGAATTGAATACGGTTGTATCAAACGGCCGTGCATGCATTCAAGAGTTAGTGACATTGGGCTTGGTGAACATCAAAAAGTGGGAGCCTGAGATAATTTTACAAAAGAGTACCCCTCCCAAATTGAATAACGAGCAACAAGCCGCATTATCGGCGGTGGCCAAAACCCGCAACAATATTGCATGGCTAATACATGGGATTACAGGCAGCGGTAAAACAGAAATTTACTTGCAGTTACTAGCTGAATTTGTACCAACACAAAAAGAACAGGTTTTAATATTGGTGCCGGAAATTAATTTAACCCCACA
>JABMNG010000131.1 GCA_013205275.1 Methylophilales bacterium
ATTTATTCTTAATCGCATTAAATAAGCAAATTTCTTCTTCTGTCTTAGGATGCCCTAACACAGAGATATCTTTTTCAGCTTTAACGCCCAAATGCAGCAACAAAGTTGCATCCCCACCGTCGTCTAGAATCATATTGGTATAGCTACCATCAGCCCATTCGAATATACGGTGCGTAAAATCCCAGTATTCATCCAAATTTTCACCTTTAAAAGCAAAGACTGGGGTGCCACCTTTAGCGATTGCGGCAGCGGCATGATCCTGTGTGGAGTAAATGTTACAAGAAGCCCATCTCACTTCAGCGCCTAAGTCGATTAACGTTTCAATCAATACCGCAGTTTGAATTGTCATGTGAAGTGATCCAGTAATACGGGCCCCTTTGAGGGGCTTTTCTTTTGAAAATTCCTCACGAATTTTCATTAGACCTGGCATTTCGGTCTCAGCAATAGCGATCTCTCTTCGACCAAAATCGGCTAAAGCGATATCGGCAATAATGTAATCTTGATTGGTTAAATTTGATTCAGTCACTGTATTCATTTTCATCCTTAAAAATAAATGTGACCAGCGGGATATTAGGTTCACCGAACATCCTGCGACTGGCACAGAAAATTAGCGAACGCAGTTTACAATAAAATTGTATTCCAAGCCTGGGAATGATTCTCGCAGCGCTCCTCGGAAGAGTTAATTTTAATACAAAGCTTCATAAAAAACAATTAGATAGGATTAATTATTTTTGAAGCTGTATTTTCTTGTCTAAATTTTCCCAGGTAAATTCAGGTTCATCTCGTCCAAAATGTCCATAGGCGGCTGTTTTTCTGTAAATTGGCCTCAATAAATCAAGCATCTCCACAATGCCTTTGGGCCTTAAATCAAAGTTTTCAAGCACAAGGTTTGAAATTTCATTCTCTGTTAATTTACTGGTTCCGAAAGTATCTACCATCACAGAGGTAGGCTTAGCAACACCAATAGCATAAGAAATTTGTACCAAACATTTTTCCGCAAGACCTGCCGCTACAATATTTTTAGCCACATAACGAGCTGCGTATGCTGCTGAGCGATCAACCTTAGTCGGGTCTTTACCAGAAAATGCACCGCCTCCATGCGGGGCAGCGCCCCCATAAGTATCGACTATAATTTTTCTTCCTGTTAGTCCACAATCGCCTTGAGGCCCACCAATAACAAATCGTCCCGTAGGATTAATTAAGTATTTAATGTCGCCCTTGATCAACTCTTTTGGGAGAACCGGCATAATAATTTCTTCAATAACAGACTCTCTTAGGGCTTCTAATCCGATTTCCGGTGAATGTTGTGTTGACAGGACAACAGTATCAATACGATAAGGCTGGTCATTCTTATATTCAATTGTGACTTGCGATTTTGCATCCGGTCTTAACCAAGGCAAGCGTCCATCTTTTCTAATCATCGCCTGTCTCTCAACTAGACGATGTGATAGCCAAATTGGAAGAGGCATTAACACATCCGTTTCATTACAGGCATAACCAAACATTATTCCTTGATCGCCAGCGCCTTGGTCTAACGGATCATCCATCGCACCATCCACACCTTGTCCAATATCAGGAGACTGTTCGCCATACTTAACCATGACCTCACAAGTTTTATAATCAATCCCATAATCTTCATTGTCATACCCAATCGATTGCAGGGTGTCCCTGGCGACCTTGGCATAATCAACCTTAGCTGTAGTAGTAATTTCACCAGCTAGGACTACAAGGTTCGTTGCAGTTAAGGTTTCAGCTGCAACTCTCGCTGCTGGATCTTGTGTCAGAATAGCATCAAGGACAGCATCTGAAATTTGATCGGAAACTTTATCAGGGTGCCCTTCTGAGACCGATTCAGACGTAAATAAATAATCTTTCATATTTTATATTCAATCAAAAATTTTATAATAAGTCGATAGAATAGCAAATCATCAGGTTAAAATACAGCATGAATATTCCTTTTACAAAAATGCACGGGGCCGGTAATGACTTCATCGTTCTCGATCAAATCAATGTGAACTATAAGCTCTCATCAGCACAAATAAAATCATTGGCACATCGCCAGCTAGGTATCGGTTTTGACCAGCTACTTATTGTTGAAAAATCTGTGTTACCTTCAGCTGAATTTAAATATCGTATTTTCAATTCTGATGGAAATGAGGTTGAGCATTGTGGAAATGGTGCTAGATGCTTTTTCCTATTCTTAAAAAGTAGTGGCATTACAAACAAAAAAACAATAGCTGTTGAAACTAAATCTGGCGTAATTTCATTATCTTTTGATGCGGATAATCTAATTGCAGTCAATATGGGCTTTGCAAAAAATAATTTTGAGGAGATTCCATTTTTTTCGGAAGTCAATTCAAAAAACATTGTTTCCATCAATAATGTTGATTATCCTTTTTACCCCATTTCTATTGGCAATCCTCACGCTGTGATTAAACTAGATTCCTTAGACAATATTGATTTTTCATTGACTGGGAAACAGCTGCAGCAATCGGGTTCCTTTCCTAACAGTGTGAATGTAGGATTTTTAAAAATTATTAATAAAAATGAGATAGCGCTCAAAGTTTATGAAAGAGGGAGTGGTTTAACTTTAGCCTGTGGGACGGGTGCATGTGCTGCCTCAATTATCAGCATTCAAAATGGCTGGGTTACAAGTCCAGTAACGGTTCATATGGATGGGGGTGATCTTGTTATTAAATGGGCTCCTGACCAACCTGCGACCCTTATCGGGCCGGCTAAAATTGTATTTGAGGGAGAATTTGATTTACAAAATTTTAAATAAATGACCAATCAAGAATACATTCAACACTATTTAGAATTTATCAAGTTTGAAAAACGACTTAGCCCCCTAACCGTTAAAAGTTACCTACGCGATATAGGCATTTTACTAGAGACTCCACCAAAAAAATTATTAGCCGACTTCTCTATTGACGACATCAGAAGAAATGTTTCTATATTGCATGCGAAGGGACTTAACGGCAAATCATTATCTAGGATGATTTCGGCCTGGCGCAGTTTGTTTGATTTCTTAAATCAACGCTTTCATTTTAAACACAACCCCGCATTAAGCATTAGGGCTCCAAAGGATAAAAAACAGCTTCCTCAAACGCTCTCTATTGATCAAACGGTGAAATTGGTCAGCATTTCAGACTCTTCATTCCTAGGAATTCGTGATCATGCTATTTTGGAGCTTTTTTACTCCTCTGGCCTTAGGCTGTCAGAGCTCATTAATCTAAAGGTCGAAGATATCAATTTTTCAGAGCAAACAGTTACTGTTCTAGGCAAGGGAAACAAAAGCAGAATAGTTCCGACTGGGGGTCAGGCAATCAACGCGATTCAAAAATGGCTGGAATTAAGAAAAATAATCAAGAATATCGACTCAGAGCACTCAATATTATTTTTAGGAAAAGGTGGCCGACCTCTAAGTGCGAGGGCCGTTCAGTATCGATTAAAAATTTGGGCAATCAAACAAGGGGTGCCCGAAAATATTCACCCGCACCTATTGAGACATAGTTTTGCTACTCATATCCTTCAGTCCAGCCAAGATTTAAGAGCCGTTCAGGAATTACTTGGGCATGCTAACATTAGCACAACACAAATATACACTCATCTCGACTTTCAGCATTTATCCAAAATATATGATAAATCTCATCCCCGCGCAAAAAAGAAATAATCAATAGCTATCAATAGAGTATTGATGGGTTTAGTAATTTAAATTATAGTGAATAGATGGACGAACAAATTAACTCCCTTGAAACCAAACTTAACCTTTTGGTTGATAAAATAGAAGCTCTGAAAAATGAGAATTCAGAAATAAAGCCAAGCCTTTATCGTGCCCAGGAAGAAAATACCTTATTAAGAGCTAAAATTAATGAGGCGACTATAAAGATCGAGAATTTATTAGCTCAAATTCCGGATTCTGTAATATGACAAAACAAATTGAAGCAAAAATTTTAGGTCGTGATTTTAGTGTGGGGTGCCCAGACAATGAGGAAGAAAACTTACTAAAATCTATTAACTATTTAAACCATAAGATAGAAGAAGTACAAAAAATAGGTGGGATAATTGGGGTAGATAAGACAATTATTATGGCCGCCCTTAACATTACTCATGAATATCTCAATCAAGGCAATAACCAAGATATTCACACCGTAGGCTACAAAGATAAACTCTCTCAACTTAATCGAATTCTTGACCAAGCTTTAGAATAAAGATTAAATTACAATTAAGTTTTTTTTTGGAGTTGCTTAGACTATTAATTCCTTGAACTAGTCTATAGCATCGGTTTTAAACATTCAGATGCGGTGTGATCGCTCACGATTGGGTAACCTTTTAAGGGCTCTTGGCGAGCGAACCTTAAGCTTCTTAGTTTATTACCACTTGAACTTTTTGGTTCAGGATGCTGGTCTAGGCAACCCCAAAAAAAATTATTTTTGTAATTGATGGTATTCCAAATCTGCCATTGTGATAATTTCAAGGGCGCCCTCATGTGTTGCATTTAGAATCACTGGTGGGGCACAACCATCTTCTGAGGCCTCAAGCCATCGACTGGCACATAAACACCAATGGTCTCCAGCTACTAAGCCTGGGAAGTTAAACTCCGCCCTGGGTGTTACCAGATCATTTCCTTTTTCTTTTGAATACGACAAAAATGCATCGTTTACTTCCACGCATACGGTATGTTGGCCCGAATCAGACTGGCATTGATCACACAGGCCGTCTCTAAAATAACCTGTAATTGGTTCTAAGCTACAAACCTCTAATGAGCCTCCTAAAACATTTTTCTTCCCCATCTTTTACTTCCTCCATTAAACTTAAACTAACATATCAAAAACAAACTCTATTTAGGAAAATTTTTATGCGCTACTGGTTAATGAAATCTGAGCCTACTGATTTTTCAATTGATGATCTTGAAAAGTCCCCTAACCAATCAATCGATTGGTATGGCATCAGAAATTATCAAGCAAGAAATTTCATGAGGGATGAGATGTCATTGGGTGATCTTGCTTTCTTTTATCACTCAAATTGCAAAAATCCAGGAATCGTCGGTGTGATGAAGATCACAAAGCTTGCCTATCCTGATCGACTTCAGTTCCAGAAAAATCATAAATATTTTGACCCAAAATCCAACAATGAAAATCCACGATGGCTTTGTGTTGATGTTACTTTTATTAAAAAAACGCCATTGCTTGAATTACAAGTCCTCAGAAATTACTCAGAACTTAAAAGTATGAAGATCTTGCAAAAGGGCAATCGGTTATCAATTACCCCTGTCACAAAAAATGAATGGGATTTCATTAATCTTATTTTAACTGACTAAACTATTCTGGCTGATCCAGACTGCCCATTGATCTAGGGTTAGTCACTATTCCCCAAGGTATGCCGTTGACCGGTATCCTCTTTGTGACTTCTAATGATGCTGCATTGATGACTACAATCTCATCAGACCGCCCGCACGTTAATAAAATATCCTTATCATCTGGTGTAAATGAGAAGTGCCAACATCTTTTTCCTTCGGTGGGTATGTCTTTAATTTTTGAAAAGTCTTTTGTGTCAAAAACCTCAATCGTTCTGGATTTTCCTGCTGCAACAAAAATCTTATCCCCCGCCGTATTGAAACTAACGCCATAAGGTGCTTTGCCAGTTTTGACTGTCTGAATATAGTTGAGGTTCTTATCTAAAACAATAAAATTGTCACTGAACTCCAATGTTGCCACATAAATTTCTCCGTTTGGCGACAACTTAATTCCACGAGGTCTAAGGCCATAAGGTTCAGTAGAGAAAGTTTTGAGCAATTTTCCCGTGTCGAAATCATGAACAGTGATTGAGTTATCCGCTTCGTTTGTCACAATAACTTGATTTCCATCTTTACTAAATTCGATGCCTTCAGTTTCAGGCCCCGCTGTAATTTCTCTTACCTTTTCTGCTTTTAATAAATCGACAACCGCAACTTTGGCTGGAATTTTTTCTTCATTATCGTCATTGTCTTCTTCATGCCCTTCGACCTCTTTACTAGGCGGCTTTCCTGTTGATGACGGCTCTGTTGATACGAAAACCAAACCCTTTTTTATCCGAACAAATTCTGGATTAATACCAACTCCGATTTCTTTTTCAACCTGTTTTGAGCGAATATTAATCAGTTCTATACTCGCGTTATCTTTGTTGGCAGTAACAATATATTTACCATCTTCAGTAACTCCAATTCCTCTGGGGAATCCTTTATCAGTCATTTGATCAATGACCTCCATAGAATTTAAATCAATGACAGTCACAAAGCCCTCCTGCGATGACACATAAGCCTTTCCTCTGTCTTCTGAGCCGCACCCTGAAACTAATAATGTTAATAACGCCAATTTAAGCCAATGCATTTTTTCTCCTATTTGAATTTTATTTTGAAAAGCCTCCCAACTATACTTTATCTCTTTCCAAGAAATAATTTATAAGCCGGATTGTTGGTTTCGTTCCAGCTTGGATATCCTATCTCATTCAAAAAGATACCAAAAGCTTCATCCTCGTCAGGCGGCACTTGAATGCCCACTAATACCCTGCCTATATCCGCCCCGTGGTTTCTATAATGGAATAAGCTAATATTCCAATTTTGCCCCATATTGTCTAGGAAATTTAAGAGTGCCCCGGGTTTTTCAGGAAACTCGAAGCGATAAATCACTTCATTTAAAGCCAAGGGGGCATGTCCACCCACTAAGTGACGTAAATGTAACTTCGCAACTTCATTATTTGTTAAATCAATCGCTACTAAGCCTTCATTATTTAAGCTATCAACAATGCCCTGGGTTTCTTCAATTGACTCAATACTGATGCCTAGAAAAATCTGAGCGGACTTTGTATCGGAGTAGCGATAATTAAACTCCGTAATATTTCGAGAGCCAATCAGCCGGCAAAATGACTTAAAGGCCCCAGGCTTCTCTGGGATCGTAACTGCGAAAATAGCCTCTCTTTGTTCTCCAATTTCAGCTCTTTCAGCCACAAAGCGCAATCGATCAAAATCCATATTTGCACCCGAAGCGATTCCGATGAGCGTTTCTGATGTTATTTTATTTTTTCTAATGTATGATTTAATTCCGGCCGTGGCCAATGCCCCTGCTGGCTCTAAAATGCATCGTGAATCCTCAAAAACATCCTTAATGGCCGCACAAATCTCGTCGTTATCGACTACAATCATTTCATCCACATATTGCTGAGCCAGTTTAAAAGTATGTTCACCCACCTGTTTAACCGCGGCACCATCGGCAAACAAGCCAACTTGCTCTAGGATTACCCTTTTATTCGCTTTTAATGACTTTGTCATCGCCTCAGCATCTTTAGCTTCCACTCCGATCACCTTGATATCTGGACGTACAGCTTTGACGTAAGCTGCAATACCAGATAACAAGCCGCCGCCGCCTACACAACAAAAAATAGCATGGATAGGGCCTGGGTAAGCCTCAAGAATTTCTTTGGCTATGGTGCCTTGGCCGGCAATAACATCAGGGTCATCGTAAGGGTGTACAAAACTAAGCCCCTCTTCTTTCTCGATTTTTAATGCATGTAAATATGCGTCA
>JABMNG010000132.1 GCA_013205275.1 Methylophilales bacterium
CCAATCATAGGGGCAATAGCAGGGGCAATACCAAAAATTACCTGTATCGTAGCCATAACTTTCTGTGCTTGGGGTCCTTCATAGAGGTCCCTAACCATAGCTCGAGCTACAACATTTCCTGCTCCACCACCTATTCCCTGGAGCACACGAAAGAACCACAATGATTCGGCTGTGGATGAAAAAGCACAGCCAATAGATGCAAATAAAAATAAGAATAACCCCCATTTGATTGTTTTTATCCGGCCTATTGAGTCAGATATCGGCCCATGAAATAGGGTCATAATGGTATAGGGAACTAGATAGAAGGTAAGACTTTGTTGAATGGATTGCGGGGACGCCATGAGATCATTCGATAATATATGGAAAGCAGGCAGGTAAGTGTCAATAGCAAAAGGCGCCAATGCTGCAAGCATTGCTAAAGTAATCACTTTAGGGTTAAAAAATAAACTCATGACTGAGATTATATTTTAATTATGGGACAGCGTGAAATTTTCCTAGCCTGTCTTTTTCTTCACCGTTATTAATCTTTTTAGAGTTCTTATCGGTTCTAAAGATAATGGGTTGTGCTTGTAATACTGGGTTTTGGGCATCCAGGACAGCTTGTTCAATTACGTGTCTATTGGGCGACAGAGTGCAGACTGGGTCAGCACTTGCTGCATCCCCTGTAAGTAAAAAGGCTTGACAACGGCAGCCGCCTAAGTCATTTTCTTTTTCTGGGCATGTTCTGCATGGCTCCTTCATCCATTCGTCACCACGGAATTTATTGAATGCAGGAGAGTCGTACCAAGCACCCTTAAGTTCATCATCCTTGACGTTAGGGAACACCATATTAGGTAATACTCGAGCCGAATGACAGGGTAAAACATCTCCATTTGCGGTAACAATCATAAAGACCTCACCCCAACCATTCATACATTTTTTAGGTCTCTCAGCAAAATAATCAGGCACAACAAAGAATACTTTCATTTTATTGCCGACGCGATCACGAAATTGGTTAGTTACAAGCTCAGCATGATCAATCTGTTCTTTTGTTGGCATTAGTTGATTTCGGTTAATGAGTGACCAGCCATAGTACTGAGTATTAGCAAGCTCAACATAATCTGCACCCAAAGCCTCAGCCATTTCTAATATTTCTTTAACATGGTCAATGTTGTAGCGATGAATCACCACATTCAGGACCATTGGGTAGCCTCTGTCTTTGATCATGGCAGCAACCTTTTTCTTTAGCTCGAAGGTTTTTGTGTTTGTAATAAAATTATTAATTTCTTCTGTAATGTCATGCATGGAAAGCTGAATATGGTCTAACCCACCCTTTTTGAACGCATCAATACGTTTGTCAGTAAGGCCAACCCCAGAAGTAATAAGATTGCTGTAATAACCTAATTGATGAGCTTCCTCAACAATAGTCTCAATATCATCTCTTAATAATGGCTCCCCACCAGAGATACCGAGTTGTAGTGCCCCAAGGTCACGTGCTTGATTTAGGACTTTTATCCAGGTCTTGGTATCTAATTCATTTTGCGTATGCTTGTCATAATCCGTAGGGTTATAACAAAAAGCACAATGCAGTGGGCATCGATATGTAATCTCAGCCAATAGCCACAAAGGTTGTGTTGAGGTCGTTGAGCTTGATACACCGTTGTTTTGAACAGCCATATGAATAGTCCTTAGTTAGTTTTTTGGATCCATGCTTTTTCTAAAGCAAAATCGAACATAGCCAGAATATCTTTCTCTATTTCTGGCACTCCTGGAAATTTTTTCTTTATTATTTCGATTATTGTAGACACCAAAGTTAGTCCATCCACTAACTTTAAAATCTCTCCAGAGCTTGCGTTAAGCTTTACCATGCCTTCTGGAAATAAAATGACAAAGCAGTCCTGTGCTTTTTCCCATTGGAATCGATGGTGTGCAGCAATTTTATAAATATCGTTAACTTGAGTGGCCATCTTATCTGGGTTGCCTTAAATAATCTTTTCCTTCAACCTTAATATCAGTTGAGGCTAACATAATTGAGTCTGCAATCACCCAAAGGACATCCAATTTAAACTGTAAAATATCAAGAGCTTTTTCCTGCATTTCACGTGACTGGCTAAAATAGTCAAGAGTGACGCCTAAACCTTGCTCTACATCCCTTCTTGCTTCAGTGAGTCGTTTTTTGAAATAAACTAAGCCAGTTTCATCTATCCATGGATACATTTGCGGCCACGAGCTAATTCTTTGTTGGTGGATATGGGGAGCAAATAACTCAGTTAATGAGGAACAAACAGATTCCTGCCATGACCGTTGTCGCGCAAAGTTTATGTATGCATCTACTGCAAACTTTACTCCAGGCGAAACTAATCTAAGTGACGTAACATCTTCCCGTGACAACCCAACTGCTTGACCGAGCTTTATCCATGCCTCAATTCCACCCTCATTACTTCCTTCGCCGTCATGGTCTAATATTCTAACAATCCACTCTTTTCGAATTTCTCTGTCTGGACAGTTAGACAGTATGGCGGCATCTTTTTGGGGAATACCAATTTGATAATAAAAACGATTGGCAACCCAACTTTGAAGTTGCTCTTTAGTTAACTTACCCTCATACATCATCACATGGAAAGGATGGTAGATATGATAACCCTTACCCTTCTCTCTTAACTGCTCTTCGAACTCTTCTCTTGACCACGGCTGAACCATTTTAATTCCCTTTAAATAATAATGTCCATTCCATCATAGGACACCTCAATATTATGATCGTTTAATATTTTTCGCTCTGGAGAGTCTTCTCTTAGAATTGGATTTGTATTGTTAATATGAATTAAAATTTTTCTGGGCTTTTTAAGTGTACTTAATGTTTCCATAATTCCGCCTTTGCTCGATTGATCAAGGTGACCCATTTCACTTGCGAGCTTATCATTAATGCCGTGTCGTGACATCTCATCATTTGTCCATACAGTTCCATCTATTAGAATTACATCGGCATTAGCCATGTAATTTAAGACGTGGTCCTCAATGACACCGAGCCCGGGAGCGTAGAATAAATTTTTACCTGTATTTGTATCTTCAACTCGGTATCCAACATTATCCCCAGGGACGGTATTATGCCGGTGAGGTGAGTAAGGTGGTGCCTCGCTCTTTAATGGTACCGCAGTGAAGATTAAATTATCTGCTTTTGGGATTGTGTATGGTTCTTGCTCGGTTGAGACTTCGTGCCAATTAACCCCCCTAAAGTGACTTAATATATTAAATATTGGGTAACCAGTCGTCATATCCTCATATACTGATTTTGTACAATAGATATCCCACGGCTTATCATGCTCTCTTAGAATCAACAATCCTGTAGCATGATCAATTTGACCGTCAGTGATAACAATAGATGTAATGCCTGTATCCCTTATTTTCCTTGCGGGCTGCAGGGGCGGAAATGACTCAATTTGTGCGCGTATATCTGGAGATGCGTTGAATAATATCCAATCTACACCATTAGAGCTAAGTGTAATAGAAGATTGTGTCCTTGCTTTTAAATTTGGATTATTAGCTCTTAAACCTGCACAGTTTTCACAATTGCAATTCCACTGAGGAAACCCTCCACCTGCGCCTGAACCTAAAACCCTAATGTGCATAATAATTCCAAATTACGAGTATTTAAACGATGAATATTGAATGACTATGAGGTTATACAACAGGGGAAAATATCTATTCCAAACTCATGATATCCATGAGTTAATCGGAAATAGTTCGACCTAAAATTTTAGCAATAGCAGTAAGCTCGCCCATAAGTGATTTTAATTCTTCGGGATTTATCGCTTGATCAGCGTCACACCAAGCTTCACAAGGGTTCGGATGCATTTCTACTAATAGACCATCAGCTCCTGCAGCAATACCAGCACGGGATAAAGCGGCAACCATCCACGCCTTGCCACCAGAGTGTGAAGGGTCAATGATGACAGGTAAATGTGTCTCTTTTTTTAACACAGGTATTGCTGTGACGTCCAGAACATTACGATAATAGGTTTCAAATGTTCTAATTCCTCTTTCACAGAAAATAATATTATGATTCCCTCCTGCAGCGATATACTCAGCGGCCATTAACCACTCTGAAATGGTAGCAGACATGCCTCTTTTAAGAATTACAGGGACATTTACTTTTCCAACCTCCCTAAGTAACTCAAAGTTTTGCATACTCCGAGTGCCTATTTGAATAACATCAACCTTCTGC
>JABMNG010000133.1 GCA_013205275.1 Methylophilales bacterium
ACCGCAATAAGACAGAGGCTCTCATCGAGGCCACATGCACTCCATATAGTTGCAAGGTGCCGATCAACAAGTTCGGTATGTTTTGATAGAAAGAGTGGGCTTTGATGTCGCTCTAGAAAGCTTTCTCCAAGCCTTTTAAGCTCATTTTGGTATGCGCTTTTAAGATTCTTAATCTGCATGGCATTAATTAAAATGGCTTTGGGGTGCCGCTGGAAACGGTCAGAACTTCGTATGAATTCTCAGTGACAAGGACTGTGTGTTCCCATTGCGCTGAAAGGCTCCGATCTTTTGTCACGACTGTCCATCCGTCTGATAACATCTTTATGTCTTTTTTTCCTGCATTTATCATAGGCTCAATGGTAAATATCATGCCGGCTTGAAGCTTCATTCCTTGTCCAGGGCGCCCATAATGTAGGACCTGTGGGTCTTCATGGAATACCTGTCCGATTCCGTGCCCACAAAATTCCCTGACCACTGAGTACCCATTTTTTTCTGCATAGCTTTGGATGGCAAAGCCGATATCCCCTAAAAAATTACCAGGCCTAACCTGTTTGATACCCAGCCACATTGATTCATAGGTAATTTCACACAAGCGCTTAGCTTGAATTGAAGGCTCTCCTACATAAAACATTCGGCTTGTGTCGCCATGGTAGCCATCTTTGATGACGGTAATATCGATATTGATGACGTCACCTTTTTTTAAAACCTTTGGCCCTGGAATTCCATGGCATATCTGGTTGTTGACAGAGGTACAAATAGATTTTGGGTAGGGCGTATGACCTGGGGGACAATAATTAAGGGGGGCCGGAATTGTATTTTGGTTATTTATCATGTAATCATGACATAACCGATCCAGCTCCTCTGTTGTTACATTGGGCACAACAAAATTAGTTATATAATCAAGGACTTCAGAAGCAAGCTTTCCAGCAACTCGCATTTTTTGAATGTCTTCCTTATTCTTAATGGTAACGGTCATATCTAGCAATATTATTAATTAATATGTTATTATAGCGGGCTTTCGTTCTACGAAAAACAATAACCCATTAAATTTAGTTTAGGGGTGCCATTTTAAAATTACAGAATGGTCATTTTTAAATTTAATGAAGTGATTAACCCTTAATAGGAGAGAAGTATGGCTATAACAATGAGAGAAATGTTAGAAGCGGGAGTCCATTTCGGACACCAAACCCGTTATTGGAACCCAAAAATGGCACCGTATATTTTTGGTGATAGAAATAAAATTCATATTGTAAACCTTGAGAAATCTCTTCCAATGTTTGAAGACGCGCTCAAGTTTGCAAAAACACTAGCTGCAAATAAAGGTCGTATTTTATTTGTTGGTACAAAAAGACAGGCTAGAGAAATTGTCAAAGAGGAAGCACTAAGAGCAGGCTGTTCTTATGTTAACCATAGATGGCTTGGCGGTATGTTGACCAATTTCAAAACCATCAAACAATCAATCAAGCGATTAGTTGAATTAGAGACTATGTTTGAAGATGGAAGTCTAGATAAAATTACTAAAAAAGAAGGCTTAAATCTTAAAAAAGATTATGAGAAGCTAGAGAGATCAATTGGTGGCATTAAAAATATGACTGCCTTGCCTGATGCAATTTTTGTAATTGATGTGGGTTACGAGAGCGGTGCGGTAGTCGAGGCAACTAAACTTGGAATTCCAATCATTGGGATTGTCGATACAAATAACTCAACAGAAAATATTGCTTATATTATCCCAGGAAATGATGATTCTAGTCGAGCAATTCGTCTCTATGCAAGAGGCATGGCGGATACTATTCTTGAAGGTAAAAATAACGCAATCAATGAAGTAGCAAAAATGGTTGCTGAAAACGAAATAGCGGATGAGCCTGTAGCTGAAGACTCAACAGAAGAAGCTATTTAATTAAATTTTAATGTTTTTGGAGTATTTATATAATGGCTGAAATTACAGCAAGCATGGTAATGGCGCTAAGAGCAAAAACTGATGCGCCAATGATGGATTGTAAAAAAGCACTCACTGAGGCGGATGGGGACATGCAACGTGCCGATGAGTTGTTAAGGGTTAGGTTTGGTAATAAAGCTTCAAAGGCATCCACTCGTGTTGCAGCAGAAGGTGCGGTTGTCGCCACTATTAGTGATGATGGAAAAAGTGGGGTTTTATTAGAAGTAAACTCAGAAACTGACTTTTGTGCAAAAAATGATGAATTTAAGAGTTTTGTAAGCCAGCTTTCTTTAGCTATCCTGGAACATCAACCTGCTACCATTGAGGCATTAAGTGGCATAGACATGAATGGCTCAAGTGTGGAAGAGGTTAGAGCTTCATTGATTGGAAAAATTGGTGAAAATATTAACCCAAGAAGGTTCCAGTTGCTCAAAGCAAAAGGAACACTACATGCTTATATCCATGGAGTTAAGCTAGGTGTGATCCTTGATCTTGAAGGTGGAAATGAGGAGCTAGGAAAGGATATTGCAATGCATATTGCAGCAGCAAAACCTAGAGCTATCGACCAGTCTGGTGTCGAACCAGAATTAATTGAAGCAGAGCGAAGGGTGGCCATTGAAAAAGCAAAAGAAGCGGGCAAACCTGAGGCAATGCTAGATAAAATTGCTGATGGGACCGTCAATAAATTTCTTAAGGAAGTGACTTTGCTTAATCAAATATTCGTTAAGGATGACAAGATTACGATAGAAGGTCTCCTGAAAAATAATAATGCAACGATTCATTCTTTTACCGTTTTTAATGTTGGTGAGGGGATAGAGAAAGTGGAAACAGACTTTGCGGCAGAAGTAGCTGCAGCCTCCAGGGGCTAGAATTAAAAAAGGATTGTTTTAACAATCCTTTTTTTTATATTAAAATCAGATAAAAAAGAATACTTATTAATGACTAAATCAATTTACAAGAGAATTTTACTAAAGCTTTCTGG
>JABMNG010000134.1 GCA_013205275.1 Methylophilales bacterium
ACCTCAGGATTATGAATCCTGCGCTCTAACCAGCTGAGCTACATCACCTTAAATTGTTAAGCGTGAGATTATATTTTTATAAGCCTACAAAGTCAAAGAATCATCAGACGTTAAATCGAAAATGCATAACGTCACCATCCTTAACAACGTAATCTTTTCCTTCTAGACGCATTTTTCCCGCTTCTTTTGATTTTAATTCACCTTTGTACTGAATAAAGTCATTAAAGCTGATTACCTCAGCGCGTATAAAGCCTTTTTCAAAGTCGGTATGAATAACGCCTGCTGCTTCAGGGGCAGTAGCACCTATTTTTATAGTCCAGGCCCTAACTTCTTTTACTCCGGCTGTGAAGTATGTCTGCAATCCTAGTAGTTGATAAGCGGTCCGAATAAGTCTGTTGAGGCCAGGTTCATCTAAATTTAATTCGGAGAGAAATAATAGCTTTTCATCGTCTTCCAGCTCTGAAATATCGGATTCAATCTTTGCACAGACTGAAACTACTGGGCAATGTATGGATGAAGCGTAATTGTTAAGGTCGTCCAGCAAGGGGTTATTCTCAAAGCCTGACTCATCAACGTTAGCTAGAAACATGACTGGTTTTACAGTAATTAGACACAAAGGGCGAATCAATAATAACTCTTCTTTATCAAGACCTAAATTGATTGCGAGCAACCCCTTATCAAAACCCTCTTGGAGCTTTTGATAAGTCTGAAGTAATTTAATCGCTTCCTTGTCACCTGATTTAGATTTTTTTGATTCTTTGTGGATAGCTTTATCTAAAGTTTCCATGTCCGCAAGAATTAGCTCTGTGTTGATAGTTTCTATATCAGATAAAGGATTAATTTTATTTGAGACGTGAATGATATTTTCGTCATTAAAGCAACGAACAACATGCATGATGGCATCTGTTTCTCGGATATTAGCTAAAAATTTATTTCCAAGACCTTCACCTTTGGAAGCTCCGGCAACTAAACCAGCGATATCGACAAACTCCACAATTGCAGGCTGAATTTTTTCTGGATTTACAATGTCACACAACCCTTTAATTCTTGTGTCAGGAACCTCAACAATGCCAATATTTGGCTCAATTGTACAAAAGGGATAGTTTGCAGCTTCAATACCAGCCTTTGTAATAGCGTTGAATAAAGTTGATTTCCCTACATTAGGTAGTCCGACAATTCCACATTTCATAAGATGTTCCTAATGTTCTAATTTGAGTGAAGATTAAGCATGGCTTTTTCAAACTCACCCGCTGTTAATAAAGAAAAAACCTTGTAGCTATTATAGATACTTGTCTCAATGCTGGACATCTCATCTTTTGTTGGTTTATTTAAAACGTAATCTGAGACCAAGTCCTTATCTCCTGGGTGCCCAATACCAATTCTTAGCCGCCAAAAATTATTTGATTGTAATGATGAAATAATACTTTTAAGCCCATTATGGCCACCATGGCCACCACCCAGCTTTAGCTTACTATTTCCAACCTCAATATCTAGCTCGTCGTGAATGACCAGTATCTCTTCTGGCTCTATCTTGTAGAATTTTGATAGCATTGAAATTGATCGACCACTTTCATTCATGAACGTACTGGGTTTAAGAAAGTAATGGTCGCTGTCTTCTGTATATTTAGCAAAGCTGCCGATAAACTTAGATGAATTTTTAAGAGTTAACTTGTGATTGGCGGCAATAAAGTCTATCCACCAGAATCCTGCGTTATGTCGAGTTTTTTGGTAATTCTCTCCAGGATTTCCAAGACCTACAAAAAGTTTAATTTTGCTCATAAAAATAAAACGCCCTGGTTAGGGCGTTTTTATTTGTACCTACTCTTTTGGCTCGTCTGCTGAAGCTTCACCGTCTGCTGAAGCTTCACCGTCTGCTGAAGCTTCACCGTCTGCTGAAGCTTCTTCTGTAACAACTTCATCATCCTTAACAACTTTTGGTTTTGAGATAGTGGTTATGGTGGAATCATTTCCGTGGCTTAAAGAAGTTAATTCAACGCCATCCGGCACTTTAATACCAGACAAGTGGATAGAATCTCCAATTTCTAGCGCACCTAAATCAACCTCTAGATATTGAGGTAAGTCTTTTGGTAAGCAAGAAATATCAACTTCCGTTAGGATATGAGAGATAAGGCCCCCACCTATTTTTACTCCTGGCGCTGTGTCTTCATTGATAAAGTGGAATGGAACCTTCACATGAATTTTTTCGTTTTCATTCACTCTTTGAAAGTCAATGTGCAAAATATTATTTCTTACTGGATGTAGCTGAAAGTCTCTAAGGAGAACTTTTTCAGATTTACCATCAAGGTTTAACGATAGGATTGAGGCATGAAATGCTTCATGTTTAAACTGCATAGAAAGATCTTTGCTGTCCAACTCAATGCTTTTTGCTTCATTTTTTCCGCCATATAGAATTCCAGGTGTTTTACCTGAATGTCGAAGACGGCGGCTCGCACCCGTACCTTTCAACTCTCGTGCATTTGCAGTTATTTCAATTTTCATTTAGTACACTCCTAAAAAAATAGACCCGCGACCAGGTCTATTGTAACAATGGCTTTTCAGCCAATAAATTTAATCTATAAATAACGAGCTAACAGAATCTTCGTGGCTAATTCGCTTAATAGTTTCTGCTAAAATTCCTGCTACTGATACCTGTCTGATTTTTTTTGAATTTTTAGCATCCTGAGAAAGCGTAATTGTATCAGTAATTACGATTTCATCAAGATGGGATTTATTTATCAGTTCGATAGCTGATCCAGATAAGATGGGATGCGTAGCATAGGCGACTACTTTTTTTGCGCCTTGTTTTTTTAATGCTGTTGCAGCTTCTGACAAGGTATTAGCTGTATCAACAATATCATCAATAATTACACAGGTTCTGTCCTTTACGTCCCCAATAATATTCATAACTTCGGACACATTAGGTTTTGGCCTTCTTTTGTCGATAATAGCTAGATCTGACCCCAGTATTTTTGACCAAGCCCTAGCCCTAACTACACCTCCAACATCAGGGGATACTATGACGATATCTTGATAATTTTGCTTGCTAAGATCCTCTATTAGTACGGGGGTGGCATAAATATTATCAACGGGGATGTCAAAAAATCCTTGTATTTGATCTGAATGCAAGTCCATGGTTAGCAGTCGATTAACACCGACGCTGGTAAGCATATTTGCAACTACTTTAGCAGTAATCGCTACCCTTGCTGAGCGTGGCCTTCTGTCCTGTCTTGAATACCCAAGGTAGGGAATGGCGGCAGTAATTCTAGCCGCGGATGAGCGTCTTAATGCATCGACCATTACCATAATCTCCATCAGATTATCATTAGTAGGGTGGCTGGTTGATTGCAAGATAAAGACATCTTTTCCTCGGACATTTTCTAAGAGCTCGACCGTCGTTTCTCCGTCGCTAAAACGCCCAACAGATGCCCGACCTAATTTTATACCTAGATGTGTAGAAACCTTCTCTGCTAGATCAAAATTGGCGTTACCAGTAAAAACCATTAATGACTTAGTATTCAAGAGCTTTCCTTTTAATTGGCTGGGGAGGAAGGATTCGAACCTTCGCATGCAGGGATCAAAACCCTGAGCCTTAACCAGCTTGGCGACTCCCCAATTAATCGGTCAAGTAAAAAGGGTGAACCGATAAACCCTTTAACGCGTAAATATTTGTATTCTTTGGCTTTAGGCGTTCCATTTCTTGAAACTGACCCTCGCTTTGTGGTTTTAAAAATATACTTGATCCCGTTCCTGACATTTTCGCATAACCAAAACCATTCATCCAGTTCATTAGTTTGATCATAGCTGGAAATTTTTTGATTACCAGGCTTTCAAGATCATTATCAATAAATTCATGCTCTATTGAGTTAAATGAG
>JABMNG010000135.1 GCA_013205275.1 Methylophilales bacterium
GAGCGGTATTGTACCTTTGCCGACCCGAGCAAAATCGGGTGGCCACTAGGCTCTGTAGTACAATGGATAGTATGTGGGTTTCCGGAACCCAAGATGCAGGTTCGATTCCTGCCAGGGCCACCAGTTCAACTAAAAACCCCGGTATTTACTGGGGTTTTTTTAATTTAGAGTCCATTTTGGTGTCCATAGAAGTTTGTGACGCTAACTTGGTATTTACACTATCTCTTCCGAATGTTCTGCGAACAAAATAGGAGATGTGGAACTAGATATTAAAAGAGTAAGTCGCATTCCTTAACCATGGGAAGCTAACCTAAGGGTGCGTGGTAGCCAATAGTATACCCTGAGGTGGCCATCTTGATTTGTAAATAGGCTGTAGTTAGAATTGTAATCAAAACAATTTAACTTTACAGATAAGAGATTATAACACAAAAGCTAAATTCAAAATAACATTTATGAGTAAACTATTCTTTTTGTTCTTGTTGACCAATGTCATCGCGTATTCTCAAGAAATAAAATATTCTGATCTATCAAACATAGCTAAACGTTCAGGTGTCCAATACGAATCTTATCATGCTAGTGATGGCCAAATCTATAAAGTTGGGGATAAGATCACTATAGGTGTGCCATCCACTAACAAAGAATTCTCCTTTATATGGACTGCACAAACTCTGTTGGACGTCTTAGCGGAAGTCCCAAGTTATTACGCAACAGTCTCTTCGAGCGGTGACCTTAGCGAAATTAAGCGAATTTATCTAGTCGGAACCAAGCGAGCTGGATTTAGCGTAGAAATGATAACTAAAGGTTTCAACCTTTTATCCAATAATTATACTATATCGTTCGAAAATGCTTTAAAATCTGGAGAAATTAAGGGTTCTGGAATGAGTAGTGACGAAGCTTTAATGGAACTAAAAAAAGCCAAGGAAAAATTAGAATTAGGAATAATTACCCAAGAGCAGTATGACGCGATAAAAACTGATTTAATAAAATTTATAAAATAGTTCTTCAGAAGCCTTTGCAGGTCAAAACCTTAAATCAAAACATTATGACTTTAAATAAACTATTATTCTTGGGTTTTTTGCTCTTGTCAACCTCAACTATGCAAGCCCAAACTCAATTAAAGCAATTTGGAACTAAAATTTTCGATGAAACTGGTCGTACTGTGAAATTATCTAAAGCCATTGAAATTTCTAAATTAAAGTCAGAAAAAGCATATATCGCATTTAGACTTGCAGAAGGCCTGAGTGATGGCCGAACGAATGATATTATAACCGGCTATGGAACAGGTTTGCTCGCCGTCGTTCCATTAGGTGCAGATTATTTTGGGTATCTAAGGTACACTTGGGTCAATGCTTACTTTGCCGCAACTAGTATTTTGAGCTTTACTCTAAAGACTAATAAGAAAGAGATAGAGGACGTCCTAGCAATAGGCGTAAAAGCATTTAATGAATCAAGCACAACTAATGAATAAATTTCTTTTAGCACTTCTTGCTGTTGCTCTTTTTGGGGTGGGCGTTGTTATGGGCCGTATTATACGAGGTTGGTTTTAGCGCGGACTAGTTTAAATTTTGTAAACAGACATATTCCCATAGAATCAGGTTTGGTACCTTAAATTAATGACTTCCTTTCAATTAAACTTTGATGAGCCAGTTCTTGCCATTGCTGATTTTGCTAGAGACAAGTGCTTAACGCAAGATTTCTTTGAGTGGCAGTTATCAAACTTTAAATCATATAGCGAAATCAGGGGCAATGTCTTTTACGACAAAAGGTTACTCCTTCAAAACATTGACAAAGCGTCTCCCGAAGGTCAAATAATTGGCGAGCTGCTTGGTTACCTAGGTTCAGAACGTGTCCATAACCTTGGGCTTAACGACGTGGACTTTTTGGTCAATCAGTCATTTTATTTTCCTTTGGGTAATGGTTATGAAGACTTATGGAAAAACTTTCACAAGCCTTCTTACGTCCCGCCAATACTACTCACGTATGCTCACTTTTTAGGCGAGTTAGAACGTCTATTCAAACGCGGTGGAGAAAATAACTACGCTTTAGGCAGGCTAAATGAACTTAGGGTTCTACTTATTGAATGACAAGATATCTAGAAATCTGGGTTCTTTAATGATTTCAATTTGATGTCCTTGGCTCTGTAGTTCTGTGATCTTTTCCAGCTTCTTCGGGCCGGCACCTCTTCCTAAAACTACAATATGGGTGTGTTTTGAAATAGAGGTGTTAACATCTGCGCCTAGCTTTTGAGCAGCTTTCGCTGCCTTATTTCTGCTTAATGATTGGAGATCCCCAGTGAATACAAGTTTCTTGCCATTTAGATAGTTGTCTGGGGCACCTGATAGTGGTTTTAGTAAATCTGATTCAACTTGCTTGTACGAGAAGAATGAGTTCGTAGAGGCACTTTCTTCAATAATAATATCTATGTTCGGCTTCACGCCTAAAACATGTTTGTGGTAAATTCTCAGACTAGCAATTGCATCTGATGCAGCGTTATGGTGTTGTGAATGCTCAATTCCGTAGGCCTTGCAAGCCAAGGGTAGCTTTAACCCGGAAAGCTCGTAGGTGCATACGTAATTGATTGGCGGTAGGGAGAGTCCGTAGTATTCAAGTGTTCCTGAAAGCTTTATTATGTCAAAGGTTGCGTTATGAGCGACTAACAATCCGTCAAAGTAGCTCTCGATCTGAGACCATACCTGATCAAACGTTGGTGATAGTTGAGTGTCTTCAGGGTAAATGCCGTGAATTCCAGATAGTTCTCTAGCAAATTCATTATTAGGTGGTTTGACAAGCGACTGAAATACAACCGTTGGCTCATCGCCGATAACTTGGGCTATGGCGACCTGACAAATACTATTATTAGCAGTTGTAGCCGTTTCGACATCTACACTGAAAATTCTGATAGAATCCGTCATTTTTTTAGTTTCAGGGTTTAAAGGCTTTAGCAGTGGTCATGAAAAAATGCTAGAGTAAATAATATCATTCGAAAGGTAGTTAAGGCTTGTGGTCTATGGAATTTTCGAGGTCCTATATCCCGCCCAATTTTCCGTCGAGTGTGCCAGACCCTCCTAAACTTTGCAGTATTAATTAAATACTCCATTATGGAAAAGAGAAAAAAA
>JABMNG010000136.1 GCA_013205275.1 Methylophilales bacterium
ATTATCAATGGGTAATGTAAAAAAATGATCTTTAGTTACCATGTCTTTTAATAATGCTAAAATAAAATTTTTTCTATTGTCAACGATAACAACTCTAATTTTATTAACAGTTAACACATCAATTATATTTTTTAACTCTGCTATTCCGTAGGCGGTCAGATTAGTATAGTTTTTAATTAAAATTAAACTTTGACCTTTTCCTTGAATTCTATTTACGATGGTAGCTTCTAATTTTTGTTGTGGGTCGAATAAATAAAAATTATTTCCCACTATGTATTCTATGCAAAGATTTGTAAAATTACCCTCATGCCCACTAATACAGATTAGATTGTTCTTTTTAAGATTAGATAATTTTTGACGTAATTCCTTTATTAAAGGGTCATCTCCTTGACTAATAAAACTCAAATCTAGGCCATCAATTCTGATAGATTTTTTCAGCGCAATGGATACTTTCTTTAATAATTTTTGCAATGATATTGGTTTCTCAATAAAATCATAGGCACCAATCCTTGTCGCTTCAATTGCAGTATCAATTGTTCCATGACCAGACATCATAATCACAGGGCAATTAATTTGTTTATTTATTGCCCATTCTTTGAGGAGAGATATTCCATCACACTCTGGCATCCAAATATCTAATAAGATTAAATCAAGGTTAGTATTATTTTTTATCTCCTTAGCCTTAATAGCATTTTCTGCAATAAAGACTTCAAATCCCTCATCATTAAGAATATCTGATAAGGACTCTCTAATGTCTTTTTCATCATCGACAACTAATATTTTAGATTTATTCATATTAATTCTTTGGTAGCTTTATACAAACTATTGTTCCATTTGGATTATTTTTTTTAAAATTAATTATCCCAGAATGTTCATCGATAATTTTCTTAACAATAGCCAGTCCCAATCCCGTGCCTGTTAATTTTGAGGTTACATAGGGTTCAAATATTCTTCCCATAATTTCCTGTGGGATTCCTATGCCATTATCTGATACAGAAAGAATAATCCATTTTTTTTCATCCTCAAGACTAATATTAATTTTTGGATTTTTAATATCTATTAGGGCATCTTTTGAATTTTCAATCAAATTTATAACTATTTGCCTTATTTTATTCTCATCTGCGTAGAGCATTATTTTTTTATCGCGGGCATTGAGGGTAATTTTTATTTTTGAGGTTACATATAACTCAATAATATTTTCACAAAGATCTGACACATTAAAATCTTTGATAATTTTTTGTGTCGGTCTCGAATATTCAGAAAATTCATTTACCATTGTCTTTAATGCGTCTACTTGATTCACTATAGTTTTCGTTGATTTATTTAACATCAATAAATCATTCTCATCTACCTTGTCTTTTAGCTTATGCTGTATTCTTTCAGCGGATAATTGAATTGGGGTAAGTGGATTTTTTATTTCGTGTGCTAGCCTTCTTGCAATGTCTGACCACGCTTGATTCCTTTGACCTTTAGTTAGCTCAGTAATATCATCAATGACTAATATGTACGATATATTCTCTTTAGTTTTAATTTGACTTATTTGAATTCTGATTATTTTTTCATTATTTTCTTGCTCAACTTTAAATTCTATACTTTGTTCTTTTATTGTTTTATTCGTCTTTATAAGGACGCTAATTTTTTTAATTACCGGAAGGTATAGACTATTCTTCAGTATATTGCCATCAATAAACTTCCCACTCATTTTTAATCTTTTAAATTCAAGTATTTTTGAAGCAGCTATATTGTGAAGTTGGATCCTGCCGAGATTATTTATAACGATAACTCCTGATGATAGATTGGTTAAAATTGAATCTAAAAATTCTCTAGCTATCTCTAAGCGCTCACTATCCTTTTCGGATTTTATAGTAGCTTGCTCTAGTTGTTCTGTCATGCTGTTGAAGGATTTAACAAGTTGTCCTAATTCATCCCTACTATTTTCTGGTATTTTTTGTTTATATTGACCTATTGAGATTCGCTTTGTTGCTTCGGCTAATAATGACAGCGGGAGGGATATTCTTCTACTTATAATGAAGGAGCCTGCTACGGCTGAAAGTATTGACAGTAACAAGACTAAGGTTAGTGTCATAGTATAAATTATCTTTAGTGACCCACGGCTGTATGCAAGTTGCTGATAGTCTTCAAACACTGTTTCCACTGATAATGCTATGTTGGAAATTGATTCCGGTATTGGTTGAGTTAACTCAATTACTCTTTTTGCTCTTAATGATTTTTTGTTGGGAATAGGAACGTAAGCCTTTAAATAAATACTATCTCCGTTTTCTTCAACCCTGCCATAAAATCCATCAAATCCTCTTTGAAGGTCTTTTTGGTTTGCCAGTTCTGGTAGATTCGAATTGTTCCCACCAGAAATACTAATTATTCTAGACTCACGATCATAAATAATGGCCTCCTTAATTGAAAATTTTTCTCTCAAGTCGCTAAGGATCTTTCCGCTAGAATCATCTTCTGCACTCCCTATAGCGTATGC
>JABMNG010000137.1 GCA_013205275.1 Methylophilales bacterium
GCGAACATCATTGCTACAACAGCTAAAATATTTTTTAACATTTTAAATCCTTATAAAGTTTGTTAGTAACAGAAGGCGAATTTATTGGTTATGTCTTGGGACTCACACATTACATATTAATAGCAATTCTTACGAATAATTACTAAATTCGAGGCCATGATACTCCTCTATAAAAAATTTACAATAGATCTAAAATAATTTTTTAGTAACATCCTACAATCTAACATCAAACAAATAATAAGATAAACTAATTTGTAATTGACACAAAATTTTAAGGACTCCATGAGCCCCAAATTCTTTGCACTTATTATTCCACCGCTTACATTATTTTTTTCGCTCTCAGTTAATTGTGCACCTATGGCTTACAAAGGCTCTGTCAATTCCATGACTGAGCTGAGTGAATTCTACAAGAAGATTGATGCCAATTATGCATTCACAGCTAAGGATGCGGTTGGATTGAAACTATTTAATGCAAAGGGCAGTCAAAATGCATTGAATGGAGGAGAATTGACCTACATACACCGCGCCTTAAGATTCAACACCAAATATTCTCAATCCAATGTTTGGCTGATGGGTAGTGCGGGGTATTTAGAGAAAAAGAAAAGTGGCATAACGACAGATGATACTTATTTGAGCCCAGGTATTCAGTTGGACTATGAAACAAAGCGTTTGTACGGCATGTTTTCACATGAGATATTAAGGGCTACTGGTAACAATTTTGATAAGACTAAGTTGCAAGCGGGATTTTCGTTTTACGAGACAGGTTATGAAGAAACGCAGCCTTGGTTTATTTTTGAGATTATGAATACCAACACTCTAAGTGAGAAGGTTGAGTTTATTCCCACCTTAAGATTGATTAACAAAGCACTTTATTTCGAGGCGGGCGTCTCGACTGAAGGGGACCCAAAGTTTCACTTGATGTACACTTTTTAGGAGAATGACCATGTTTAAAAAATTAATCGCGATGGGCTTATTGGCTTTATCGATGAACGTTTTCGCCTTAACCCAGAAGGTTGGTGTGAATGGCATGGTGTGTGCTTTTTGTGCACAAGGCATTGAAAAGAGCATTAAGCTCCTGCCCGAAACAAATGACGTCTATGTAAACCTTGAGGAACATTTTGTAGTGGTTGATACTAAAACCACAGAGGGCATTGCTGACACAAAATTAAAAACCATTATCGTCGAATCTGGGTATGACGTTACGGGGATTGAAGTTATTCGGGAGTCTATTGCTGATCTTAGGGTGAAGTATGAAAAAAAATAAGGAGTTAGAGGCTTTACAGTTAAGCAAGAGAACTTCATTTATAAGCTTATTTACCAGTGGTGGAACGATTTTTTGTTGTGCGCTTCCGGCCTTGTTGGTTTCTATTGGGGCAGGGGCCGCTTTAAGTTCCTTGGTATCGGTTTTTCCACAAATCGTCTGGCTATCAGTATATAAAACCCCAATATTTATTATGGCTTTTATCTTCATTGTTCTAGGGGGTTTATTTCAGTGGCAGGCCCGCAACCTTGCTTGTCCTGCTGATCCAGTTTTGGCAATGGAATGTCAAAAGACCCGAAAGGTATCGATTATTATCTACTGCGTCTCAGTGTCAATATTTCTATTAGGCTTTATCTTTGCCTTTATATTGCCACAACTTGCCATGCGATAACTGAAAATCTAAATAAGTTAATATTTTTTTTGAGATTAACTCAAAATGTCCCTTCGTGCCATTTAATTTCAGATAATTTGATTTGAATCAATAAACACCACTCTCCAATCACTTAGGATTGATTATTTATTATTCGTCTCCATATTCATAGTATGTAAATTATAGGCAGGGAGCGCTCAATGCGTTTTGACAAATTAACAACTAAATTTCAGCAATTGATTGCAGATGCGCAATCCATTGCTAACCTGAATGATCATTCTGCAATTGAGCCAATTCATTTGATGTCGGCAATGCTCAATCAAACGGATAGTGGGGCGCCGTCAATTCTCTCCATGGCGGGCGTTAATATCCAACAGCTAAAACAACTAATTGATGTGAACATCGATGATTTACCTAAAGTAAAAGTAACCGATGGAGAAATAGGGGTCTCAAGAGACTTAAACACACTACTAAACATAACCGAAAAAAATTCATTACAGCAAGGAGACAGTTTTATTTCCACTGAAATGTTTTTGTTGGCACTTTCTGAAGATAAGAAACTCGCGGGAAAATTACTCCAAGAGGCCGGTTGTAATAATGTGATGTTAAAAAAAGCTATTCTATCCATCAGGGGTAACGAAAAAGTGGATTCTAAGGATGTTGAAAATCAGAGAGAGGCTTTAAAGAAATACACACTCGACATTACTGAGAGAGCCATGTTAGGTAAGTTGGATCCAGTAATAGGGCGTGATGACGAAATTAGAAGAACCATTCAAGTTCTCCAAAGACGCTCTAAAAATAATCCTGTGTTGATTGGGGAGCCTGGCGTAGGAAAAACAGCCATCGTGGAAGGTCTTGCTCAAAGAATTATCAATCAAGAAGTGCCCGAGTCCCTTAAAAACAAGAAGATATTGTCATTAGATATGGCGTCACTTTTGGCAGGTGCTAAGTACCGTGGAGACTTTGAGGAGCGACTTAAAGCAGTCCTCAAGGAGATCTCTCAGGAAGACGGAAAAATTATTTTATTTATTGATGAAATTCACACTATGGTTGGTGCAGGGAAGGCAGAGGGCTCGATAGATGCTGGAAACATGCTGAAGCCGGCTCTAGCACGCGGTGAATTACATTGTATCGGAGCAACCACATTAAATGAGTATAGACAGTACGTAGAAAAAGACGGTGCACTGGAAAGAAGATTTCAAAAGGTTTTGGTGGACGAGCCAACCGTTGAGTCGACCATTGCAATATTAAGAGGATTACAAGAAAAGTACGAGATTCATCATAATGTAGAAATTACTGACCCAGCTATTGTGGCTGCGGCTGAATTATCACATCGCTACATTACTGATCGCTTTCTTCCTGACAAGGCAATAGATTTAATTGACGAGGCAGCTTCGAGAGTAAAAATTGAAATTGATTCTAAGCCTGAGGCACTGGATAAGATCGAACGTAAACTTATACAGCTCAAGATTGAGAGGGAGTCAGTAAGGCGTGAAAAAGATGAGGCATCCAAAAAAAGATTTCAGGCTATTGAGAAAGATATTGCAATTAATGAAAGGGAATTTAGTGATTTAGAATCTATCTGGAAATCAGAAAAAATTCTCATTAATGGAACTCGGGACATTAAAGAGAAGATTGAGCTGGCTAAATTTAATATGGAGCAGGCAACTCGAAATGGTGATTGGCAGGTTGTTTCAAGAGTTCAATACAGTGAATTACCTGAACTGGAAAAACAATTAAAGCAAGCTACAAATAACGAAACTAAGACACACAATAAACCTCAGATGCTGGTGACAGAGGTTGGTGCGGATGAGATTGCCGAGGTGGTAAGCCGCATTACAGGGATACCGGTAAGTAAAATGATGCAAGGTGACAGAGATAAGCTCTTATTGATCGAGCAGAAATTGCACCAGAATGTTGTTGGTCAGGATGAAGCAGTAACTACTATCTCAGATGCTATTAGGAGATCCAGATCAGGTTTAAGTGATCCAAACCGACCATACGGATCCTTTTTATTTTTAGGCCCCACTGGGGTAGGTAAGACGGAGCTCTCAAAAGCACTGGCGGAGTTTCTTTTTGATTCCAAAGACCATCTCATTCGAATCGACATGAGCGAATACATGGAAAAACATTCAGTCTCAAGATTGATTGGCGCCCCTCCGGGCTATGTGGGCTATGATGAAGGGGGTTACCTGACCGAGGCGATCAGAAGAAAACCCTACAGTGTAATTTTGTTAGATGAAATTGAAAAAGCGCATCCCGATGTTTTTAATGTTCTTCTTCAGGTTTTAGATGACGGGAGGTTAACCGATGGACATGGTCGGACTGTAGACTTTAAAAATACTGTAATTATTATGACCTCCAACATTGCTTCACAGATGATTCAGGATAAATCGACAGAGGATTATCAGGTATTAAAACTTGGCGTAATGGGAGAATTAAAAAATTATTTCCGCCCAGAATTTATTAATCGCATTGATGATGTTGTTGTATTTCACCCATTGAATCAAGAAAACATTCAATCCATTGCTAAAATACAATTAGAACAACTTCGTCATCGTTTGTTGGCAATGCATTTAGACATAGCATTTTCTGATTTGGCTATTAAAGAAATTGGCCAAGCAGGTTATGACATCATTTTTGGAGCAAGACCCCTAAGGCGAGCCATTCAATCTGAAATTGAAAATCCGCTGGCTAAAAAAATATTAGCGGGAGATTTTTTGCCGCAAGATAAAATTTATGTCGACTTCTTGAAGAATAAATTCACCATTGAAAAAGCTAAGCCTTAGCTTATGCCTCTTTTAGCAATTCTCTTTTATTGGCTTGTCCATTAAATGAGTCTGCATCAGGAAGTGGCTCTTTTCGACTGGATATGATGGGCCATACTTTCGCAAGGCGCGCATTAATCTCAATAAAGTCTTGTTGGTCAGCTGGCACATCGTCCTCAGCAAAAATGGCTTCCACTGGACATTCTGCTACGCATAATGTGCAATCGATACATTCGTCTGGGTCGATGGCTAGAAAATTAGGGCCCTCAACAAAGCAATCTACCGGACACACATCCACACAGTCGGTGTATTTACATTGAATACAGCTTTCGGTTACTACGTAAGTCATAATCTTCCTTTATTA
>JABMNG010000138.1 GCA_013205275.1 Methylophilales bacterium
CGTTTTTTTGACCCCGCCTACTACCGCATCATTTTATTTGATCAACGTGGCTGCGGTAAAAGCAAGCCCCTGGGCGAGACCCAAAACAATACGACTCCCGACTTAATCAATGACATGGAATTAATCCGGCAACATCTTAAAATTGAAGCCTGGTTTTTATTTGGGGGTCTTGGGGGAGCACCCTGGCATTAGCTTACGCCATCGAATTTCCAGAGACCGTTAAAGGATTAATTTTACGCGGCATCTTTCTAAGTCGCACTCATGAACTTGAATGGTTCTTAAATGAAGTCGACCATTTTTACCCCGACTTGCATCATGCGTTATTGACTCATCAACCTGGGATTAATAAAGGCAATCTTGTATCTCGATATTCTGACCTTGTCTTTGGAAGCGAATTAACGGTGGCTAAAAATGCAGCCGTGGTATGGAATCAATATGAAGGAAGCATGCTTAAGTTAATGCCCCCAAACCATGCCGATATGAATGAAGGGCTTGATCTTGATTTTGAATTGGCCCGAGCAAAGGTCCAACTTCATTACATACAAAATAATTGCTTTGTTAACGGAGAGGAAATTTTAAACAAGGCAAGCCTCTTAAAAAATAAACCCATCGTGATTGTCCAAGGTCGTTATGACATGGTCTGTCCGCCTAAGACCGCTTATGAATTAAAACAGCAATTGCCAGAGAGTGATTTTATCATGGTACCGGATGCTGGCCACTCTGCATCAGAGACTGGCATCTTATCTGCACTTATAGATGCCACAGAAAAATTTAAATCATTCTAGAAAACTGAAGGTCTTTTTTTATGGTAAAAATTTTCAAGGTTCCTGATCGCTATCAAGGTAAATCCTACTTTATCCTCAGGGAAATTTTCATGGGGTGCAGAAGGCATAACTTTGTCGCGCTAAATGCATCAATTGCATTCTTTACCTTATTTGCGTTCATCCCATTAATTCTTTTGATGTTTTTTTTCTTGAGTCATTGGTTGTCGAGTTCGGCATTTGCATTGCATGAATTAAATAACCTTACCTCCATATTACTTCCAGAGATGAGTCAGAAAATTATGAAAGAGGTCAGCAAGGCCTCCACTCAAAAAGCTTCTTGGGGCCTTATCTGGATAATAGTTTTATTTCTTGCCGCAACCCCACTCACCGCATCCATTCGATCAGGCTTCATCAACATTATGGGGCTCCCCTCAAAACCAGAATTTTTTAAAAATAAAATAAGAGATATTTTTGCCGTCATCAGCATCATGCTTTTATTTATTGTCTACATTTTCGTTAACCTATATTTAGGTGAGGCCTCGACACTGTTTAAGCAATACATTCCATCACTCGGGAAAAGTTTTTTAGATGAGCTCTTGTCATTTATTCTTCTCATTTTTGTAGTCACATTATTTTTTAGGCTTTACTTCTCCCTCAAAATAGAAAAGAAACACTTACTCATAGGGGCCGCATTAACCAGCGGTTGTTGGTTGCTTCTAAGCAATATTTTTGAATTTTTTGTGACGATGAGCGCCTCTTACGGATTATTCTTCGGCGGGATGCGAAATCTCTTTATCTCATTTATTTGGTTGTATTTAAATACCGGCGCATTATTAATTGGGGCGGAGGTCATTGCCGCACTTCATAAACAAGACATTGTTCTCATTAAACAATTATTTGTTCTTAAAAATATTTATCAGCACCCCATCGTCAATCATTTGATGGTCTTATTTGGGAGTAAATATAAAAAAGATGTCATTATTTTTAAGGCGGGAGACGCTGACCAACGACTGTTTTTTGTTGTCGAAGGTGAGGTGGGGGTAGTGCGAGACGGTAAAATTGTTTCGAGAGTGACAGCCGGCCAATATTTCGGAGAGCTTTCTTTACTGAATAAGTTGCCACGCGTTGCTTCGGCATTTGTTTCTTCAGACTGGGCAAGAATTATTGTCATCCCTGAAAAACAAATGAAAAAACTATTAGCTGATGACAACCAAATTGCCATGAGATTTCTAAGCAATATAGCCAAAAGACTCCAGTCTACCTAACCCGCTGGCTTCAAATCAAATGCAATGCATATTCTCTCTTCATCAGAACTAAAGGGAATGGTTCGATGAAAGACCGAGGAAGGAAAAAATATAACATCTCCCGCCTCGGGCAATAGAGTTTTTTTCGGGAAGTCATTATGCATCCGCGGGTATTCATCGCCATCCGTACTTAATTCAATAGCGCCCTCATCCGGATGATTTCTCTTCTTAGGTATAGCAAGGTAAACCGCCCCACTTATCCATCCATCTTCATGAATATGGGAACTTAGATGCCCCCCCGATTGCATTTTCACAAACCAAGAGCTACTAAACTCAATATTTTTTGGGAATGAATGAATAAACTCACAGGGCATGTTTTCAAAACGTAAGTGGTAGTTCTTGATTAGCTCTATAAGTGCGCCCTCCAATATTTTAAAGGACTGTTCGGGGCGCTTGAATAAATTACCAGATGACTGCACGCCAAATGACAGTCTCTTTTGTTTTCTCTCCCCAATCTTACTGGTATTGATGTCATGGATCAGGGCATGAATTAGCTCGCCATTATTTTCCAACAATTCAGGGACCTTCTCATGGCAGACAAAGTCTAGTGGTGATGGGCAGAAGTTATAAAGATCTTCTTTTTTGAAGTTCTGCGAATAGTGCGTAGATAAGGTCGCCAAAAATGGGGATGCATTTTTTCTAAGAATGGCTCTTTGCAGTCTCGTCTCAAATTGATCAAAATCTTCGAGCTTATAAAGGCAATATAGGGTGCGCTCTTCCCAGTCCTCGAATTGGGAGGCCTCAAAATACCTTATCGCCTCCTCAAACTGGGCATTGTCATAAAGAAAGATTGCTAATTGATAATTGGACCTGTTATGGCTGGGACTCATCTCGACTGCAAGCCTAAAAAATTGATTGGCCTCCTTAATCTGGCCATCATGCCAAAGCGCATCTCCTAAATCAGAATAGAATTCTGGCTCGTGAGCTCCTTTCTCAATGGCTTTTTTATAGTGGTCAATTGCAAGCACCAAATTTCCTTGGTTTCTTAAAGC
>JABMNG010000139.1 GCA_013205275.1 Methylophilales bacterium
CCTGACGGCCAATGCTGTGGGCGCTGAAATTGCAACGATCAACTTCAAATTAAGGTAAGTTAACTTTTGTATCATTTCATAGCTCGCCCTACTTGATGTTATTACAAAATTATTAGTTTCATTCATTTCCTGTCTGATTGCTGCACCTATTAATTTATCAAAAGCATTGTGCCTTCCTACATCCTCACGAATTAATAAAATTTTACCTGCGTTGTTATATAAGGCTACAGCATGTGTTGACCCTGTTTCTTTTTGTAAAGCTTGGTTATCAGAAAATTTATTTAGTGCCGTTATAATATGATTGGAGTGGAATGATTGATTTGTTGATGCATTACTTTCTTGCTGGTATTTAATCACTTGAGTTAAACTTTCCGCGCCGCATAGACCACAGCCGGTTCTCCCAGTTAGATTTCGTCTCTTTTCTTTAAGGCTTACAAAGCACTCTGTTGAAATTTCAATCCTTAACTCAATGCCACTATCTAGGTGATTAATTTCTATTGCGTAAAAATCCTTAGGACATTTAATTATCTCTTCGGTGATAGAAAATCCTAATGCAAAATCTTCAAGGTCGATGGGTGATGCCATCATTACCACATGCGATATCCCATTATATACAAAAGCTACAGGGGTTTCTTCAGCAAGACTTTCTAATGCACTTTTCGTAGATAAGTTTTTTTGAGCAAAAAACTTGAGCGTTGCATCATTAGTTTCTATTAGTTTGTGTGTGCTCACTAACCAACCTAAATAACTTTTGCTGAATCATCTCTTACTAATTCTTTTTGTTTTTGGCTAAAGTTTTCGTAATTTTTTTGCCACTCAGAGGGTTGCGATACTTTTGTTACCTGAACTGCTGTGACTTTAAATTCCGGGCAGTTAGTCGCCCAATCTGAGTTGTCAGTCGTTATAACATTAGCGCCGGATACAGGATGATGAAAAGTAGTATAGACAACGCCAGGTTGAACACGATCAGTAAGTTGTGCGCGTAATACGGTATCCCCAGACCTGCTATTTATTCCAATCCAATCACCTTCATTTATGCCGCGATCGTTAGCGTCGTGGGGGTGAATTTCAATCTTATCTTCTTCGTGCCAATTAATATTTTGCGTTCTTCTAGTCTGCGCCCCAACATTATAGTGCGCCAGGATACGTCCCGTAGTAAGAATAAGTGGGTACTTATTGTTAACACGCTCAGTAGTTGGAATATATTCTGTAATAAAGAATTTTCCTTTTCCCCTAACAAATTCATCAACATGCATCGTTGGGGTACCTTCTGGATTTTCGTCATTACATGGCCATTGAATACTGCCTAATTTATCAATTTTATCAAAGCTAACCCCTTTAAATGTTGGAGTTAATTGTGCAATCTCATCCATAATTTCACTGGCATGCTTATAATTCATAGGATAGCCTAAGGCATTTGAAAGCATGGCTGTAATTTCCCAGTCCTCGTATCCATTTTTAGGTGCCATTACTTTTCTAACTCGAGAAATTCTTCTCTCTGCATTTGTAAATGTTCCGTTCTTCTCTAAAAATGATGAGCCAGGGAAGAATACATGTGCATACATTGCTGTTTCATTTAAAAATAGATCTTGAACAATTACACACTCCATGGACTCTAGGGCGTGGGTAACATGTTGCGTGTCAGGATCAGATTGAGCGATATCTTCTCCCTCACAATATACCGCCTTAAAATTACCCCCTATTGCCTCTTCTAGCATATTTGGAATTCTTAGCCCTGGTTCATCATATAACTTTGTATTCCAAGCGCTCTCAAATAAAGCTCGTGTTGATAGGTCTGATACGTGTCTGTATCCAGGAAATTCGTGCGGGAATGATCCCATATCACATGCGCCTTGAACATTGTTTTGGCCGCGCAATGGATTAATGCCAACACCCTCTCTCCCAATATTTCCAGTTGCCATTGCAAGATTCGCGATTCCCATAACCATAGTTGAGCCTTGACTATGCTCAGTTACACCGAGGCCATAGTAGATTGAACCATTACCGCCTTTTGCAAATAATCTTGCTGCCTGGCGAATTATATCTGCACTGACGCCTGTCTCTGACTCAAGCTCCTCGGGTGAGTTTTTTTCATCAGACACAAAGTCACGCCAAAAATTAAATGCTTCCTTCTCACATCTAGAATCAATAAATTCTTCATTCATCATTTTTTCAGTGGCTATCACATGGGCCAATGCATTTATGATTGCAACATTTGTTCCTGGTTTTAATTTCAGATGAAAATCGGCTCTAACGTGGGGGGTATTCTTAACTAGATCAATCTCACGGGGATCAATTACTATTAATTTTGCGCCTTCCCTTAATCGTCTTTTCATTTGCGATGCAAAAACAGGGTGTCCATCAGTAGGATTGGCTCCGATCAACATAATAACGTCTGACTTCATGACGGAATCAAAATTCTGTGTTCCAGAGGACTCGCCAATGGTTTGCTTTAATCCATATCCTGTAGGCGAATGGCAAACTCTGGCACAAGTATCAATATTATTGTTGCCAAATGCAGCTCTAACTATTTTCTGCATCAGATAAGTTTCTTCATTTGTGCACCTCGATGAAGAAATTGCTCCCACAGAATCAAAGCCATATTTTTTTTGAATTCTTTTAATCTCTGAAGCCGCATAAGAAATTGCTTCTTCCCAAGAAACTTGTTGCCATGCATCTTTTATACTTTTTCGAATCATGGGAGTTGTAATACGATCTTTGTGGGTGGTATAACCCCAGGCAAACCTTCCCTTCACACAAGAATGGCCATGGTTTGCCCCACCGTCTTTATTTGGTGTCATTCTAACAACTTTATCGCCTTGCAATTCTGCATTAAATGAACAGCCCACGCCACAATAGGCGCATGTTGTTGTTACAGACCGGTCAGGTATTCCATTATCAATGATAGATTTTTCTATTAAAGTTGCTGTCGGACATGCTTGAACACACGCACCGCAGGATACACACTCCGAATCCATAAAGTCTTTATTTCCTGCTGATACTTTCGATTCAAAACCACGCCCATCAATAGTTAAAGCGTATGTCCCTTGGACTTCCTCACAAGCCCTTACACAGCGTGAGCAAACGATGCACTTTGAAGGATCAAAAGTAAAATAAGGGTTGCTCTCATCCTTTGCGGAATTTAAATGATTTTCTCCCTCATAACCATAACGAACATCTCTCAATCCAACGGTGCCTGCCATATCCTGAAGTTCGCAGTCACCATTTGTTGCGCATGTAAGACAGTCTAGAGGGTGGTCTGAAATATATAGCTCCATAACCCCCCTTCTTAACTCCTCTAATTTTGGCGTTTGCGTTGATACTTTAAGCCCTTCAGCTGCCGGAGTTGTACATGACGCTGGATATCCACGCCGACCTTCAACCTCAACTAAGCATAATCGACATGAGCCAAAAGGATCTAGGCTATCTGTTGCGCATAATTTAGGAACGCTAATGCCTGCTTCGGAAGCGGCTCTCATTAATGAGGTGCCCTCAGGAACAGTAACATCTATTCCGTCAATATTTAGGGTCACTACTTTTTCAGAGTGTATCTTTGGGGTGCCAAAATCTTTTGTATCGTCCATAATTTTTATCTTAGTAAGCCGTTAATTTAATTCAATAATTTCAATTTTATGCTTAAGTTTCTTTATTTTCAAGCCCAAAATCTTGAGGAAAGAAATTAAGTGCGCTAATGACTGGAAAAGGTGTCATACCTCCCATGGCACAAAGTGATCCATTTACCATGGTATCTCCCAAATCTCTTAAAAGTTTTACGTTCTTATCTTGATCTTTGCCTGACTTAATTTTGTCAATAACCTCCATACCGCGAGTTGAGCCAATTCGGCATGGGGTACATTTTCCACAAGACTCAATCGCACAAAATTCAAATGAATAGCGCGCTAGTTTTGACATATCAACAGTTTCATCAAATGCGACAATTCCTCCATGACCTACCACCGCATTAATAGCGCTGAACTTTTCATAGTCTAATGGGGTGTCAAATTGCGCTTCAGGTAAAAATGCGCCTAATGGTCCACCTACCTGAACAGCTTTGATAGGTTTTCCGGTTGCTGACCCTCCACCAAAGTCATATAAAAGCTCTCGCAATGTCACCCCAAAGGCTTTTTCAATCAACCCAGTATTTCTTAAATTTCCAGCTAACTGAATCGGTAAAGTACCTTTCGAGCGACCCATTCCAAAATTAGCATAGAAGGCTGATCCCTTATCCATAATAATTGGGATTGTAGCCAATGAGATAACATTATTAACTACCGTTGGTTTTCTATAGAGCCCCTCTATTGCTGGCAGTGGGGGTTTGTAACGAACCATTCCTCGCTTACCTTCCAGGCTCTCAAGTAACGAAGTTTCTTCGCCACAGATATAAGCTCCCGCAGCTCGACTCACCTCCAAATCAAAGTGATGCTTTGTGCCTAAAATATTCTTGCCTAAATAATTTTTTTCTTTTGCAATGTCTATGGCTTTATTAAGCACAGCCAGAGCATGAGGGTATTCTGATCGCAAATAGATATAACCATAATCAGCTCCTACGGCTAGGCCTGCAATGATCATTCCTTCAATCAAGACAAAAGGATCATTTTCCATGATCATTCGATCTGAGTAAGTTCCGGAATCTCCTTCGTCCGCATTGCATACAATATATTTTTTTTCTGAGGGGGCATTAAGTACGGTTTGCCATTTGATACCGGTTGGAAACGCTGCTCCTCCCCGCCCTCGTAATCCTGAGTCTGTCACTTCTTTTACAATTGATTGTGGCTCTAGCTTTAAGGCATTCCTTAAACCCTTAAATCCATCATGGTTTTCATAGTCATTAATATTGAGGGGGTCTGTAATTCCAACACGCGCAAATGTTAATCGCTCTTGTTTTTTTAACCATGCAATTTGATCCGTTAATCCCAGGCATAAATCATGGGACTTGCCTAAAAAGAATTCCTTATCAAATAAAGAGGGCACATCCGAAACCTCTACTGGTCCATATGCTATTCGCCCATCACTGGTTTCTACCTCAACCAATGGCTCTAGGAAAAATAATCCACGAGAACCATTCCTTACAATTTCCAACTCAATCTTTCGGCTTCTAGCTTCTGATAGGATGGCTTGATGCACTTCTTCGGCACCCAATGAAAGGGCGCTTGAGTCTATTGGTATGTAAATTTTTGGGGTCATAATTTTTCTTTGGCGGCACGAATAATGTCATCAATTTTATTTTTAGAGACTCTGCCAATAACTTGATTATTGATCATCACAGCAGGAGAGCATGCACAGTTTCCCAGACAGTAAATAGGCTCTAAAGTGATCAAATTGTCATCTGTAGTTTCATGGTAATCAATCCCTAATGCTGACTTACAATACGTCTCAATTTCTTCTGACCCCATAGCCTGGCATGATTCCGCGCGACAAATTTGTAGGACATTCTTTCCTGCTGGATGCGTCCTAAAATGATGATAAAAGGTTATAAAGCCATGAATTTCAGCAATCGATAAATTGTAAGCTTTGGAGATAATTGGGTAGGCATCTTCAGGCACATAACCTAAATCATCCTGAATCGCATGCATGAGTGGCAGCAATGCTCCTGGAACTTCCTTAAAGTCCAAAACATGCTGCTGAATCTTTAGAGTCTGTTTTTCAGTTAATGCCATAATTTATTATTTTATATTATATGTTTCGAACTAGTCTGATATTCTAGAATTTAAATTATATAAAACTACAGCCACACAATGCTGTGATTTAATTAAAACGTCATTATACTTTAAGAATAAAAGGCAATAAAAAAAATATGACCACAAATTTGATTGATCAGTTCAATAGAACCATTAACTATATTAGGATATCGGTAACAGATCGGTGTGACTTTCGCTGCATTTATTGCATGGCTGAAAAAATGACCTTCTTACCAAGGGACGAGGTGCTGACACTCGAAGAAATATGTCGCCTAGCAAATATCTTTTCCACGATGGGTGTCACTAAAGTTAGGATTACTGGGGGGGAGCCTCTGGTCAGAAAAAACATTGACTCTCTATTCCAAAACCTTTCAAAAAATAAAAATATCAAAGAGCTCACCCTTACAACTAATGGCAGTCAATTAATCCATAAAGCCGCCATGCTAAAAGAATCTGGGGTAAAGAGGATTAATATTAGTTTAGACAGTTTAAATCCTACCACCTTCAAAAAAATGACTCGAACAGGGAACCTCAATGACGTGATGAATGGAATCAATCATGCGCTTGATGTTGGTTTTGAAAAGATCAAATTAAATATTGTATTAATGCGAGACATTAATGACTCTGAAATTTTTGACTTGACTAACTACGCCATTGATCATGGGTTAGATATATCGTTCATTGAGGAGATGCCTTTGGGTCTAACTGACTATGAAAGAAAAATCACATCAATTAGCAATGATGAAGTTATTAAAAATCTAAATACCCGTTTTTCTCTAGAAAAAATAAACTATAAAACTGGTGGGCCAGCCAAATATTGGTCTATACAAAACACCCAAACTAAAATAGGGCTAATATCACCCCATAGTCATAATTTCTGTGGCGACTGTAATCGAGTCAGAATAAGTTGCAAGGGTGAGCTCTACCTCTGCTTAGGGCAAGAAACTAAAATTGAATTAATGCCTCTATTACGACTATTTCCAAATGATGATGGCCCCATAAAGGAGGCGATTACCAATAGCATGAAAATAAAACCTCAATCACATGAGTTTGATCTAAACAAAAAAAACCCCGCCGTTGTTAGATTCATGTCTCACACGGGGGGTTGATGAGCGAGTTAATCGAGGGGGTCATTCTGGCTGGAGGAACATCAAGTCGGATGGGCACCAATAAATCGTTGGTCACATTCAAAAACAAGACAATGATTAATCATGTTTACAGCCGACTAAGACCACAAGTAAAAAAAGTATGGGTCAATACAAATACTCTGCTTGAGGAATTTTCAATAGAGGATCAGTTCAAAGATCAATTTCCCAATTATGATGGGCCGCTAGTTGGTATTTATACTGGATTAAAATTAGCCCGAACCGAATGGGTACAATTTTGCCCTACTGATAGCCCATTCTTGCCTCTTGATTTAGTGCAGAAATTATTTTCAAAGTCTGTGACGTCAAGCGGCACTGTTATTGTCCCTTTGGTAAAAGGAAGGATTGAGCCTGTTTTCAGTCTATGCCATAAATCAACTCTAGAGGGGCTGGAGGCTTTTATCTTGAGTGGCAAAAAAAAAATAACGGACTGGATTGAACAAAATAATTTTGAAACCGTCATATTTGAGAACCCAGATGAATTTCAAAATATTAATGATAGGAAAGATCTAAAAAAAAATAATGACTTATAAGCCTCAAAGACCTTTTATTCTAGGGTTCTGCTCTTCATCCAGCGGAAGTGGTAAGACAACCTTAATTGAAAAAATTATTCCAATTCTTAACAGTAAGGGGCTTGTCATTTCTGTTGTAAAACACGCCCACCATAAATTTGACATTGATACTCCGGGAAAAGATAGTTATAGACTTAGAAAGTCAGGCAGCTACCAAATGCTGGTTCTCAATTCAGAGCGTTCCGCTCTTATCACTGAAAGTCCAGAAGGGAGTATTGATAGCGTTAAAATGATCAAACAAATGGATCAAAATGTTGACATGATTTTAATTGAGGGGCTAAAAAGTTTGCCTTATAAAAAAATTGAGGTCTTCCGTAAAGGGGTATCGAAAGAAAAAATTTATCCAAACGATGAGAGCATTATTGCCATAGCGTCAGACAACCTTAATAATGAAAGCATTCAATCATTAGATATAAACAATGCGCACGAGGTCTCTGACTTCATCTTAAGTTTATTAAAAGCCCATGAGTAAAAAAATTACTTTAACAGATCTAGCAAGAGATCCAGGCTGTCTTGCTGAATATGATCCTAATGCTATGGGATATCATGATGCTCAAAAATGGATTCATCAATTTATTTCTCCTATCAAAGAAACTGAGATCATTCCCATAAAAGACTCCTTGGGGCGGATTCTGTCAGAAGATATTTACTCCCCCATTGATGTCCCTAATTATGAAAATTCTGCAATGGATGGATTTGTCTTTTTCCAACCAAAAGAAAATTCTCCTAAAATACTAAAAGTCACTGGTTCAGTATTAGCCGGACAAATATCGAGTCAGGAAATTATTTCAGGGGAAGCTATCCAAATCATGACAGGAGGGAAAATACCAAATGGAGGAAACACAGTTATCCCAATTGAATTAGTTACACACGAAAATAATAAAATCGTCCTTAATGAAACTCCAAAAATTGGAGCAAATATTAGAAAGGTTGGGGAAGATGTAAAAAAGGGGGCTTTAATTTTAAAGGCGGGAAAATGTATTAGGCCTTCTGAGATTGGCCTTCTTGCATCTTTGGGGCTTTCAAGTATAAAAGTTTACCACCGACTCAGGGTTGCATTCTTCTCTACCGGCGATGAAGTAGTTGCTGTCGGAAAACCTATCAAAATTGGGCAAGTATACGATAGCAATAATCATACAATTGGAGCTATGTTAAAGCAGCTTGGTGTTGATACTATTGATTTGGGAATTGTTGCAGACGATAGGAAGGCGCTCAAAGAAACATTGCTATCAATTGCAGATAAAGCAGATGTGATCATCACCAGTGGGGGGGTATCAGTGGGGGCCGCAGACTTTATGAAGGAAATCTTAAGGGAGATTGGGGAGGTACTATTTTGGAAGCTCTCCATTAAACCTGGCCGGCCTTTGGCTTATGGAAAAATTAGTCAGGCACATTACTTTGGCCTACCAGGAAACCCGGTTGCCTCTATGGTGACATTTTATCAAGTCGTTCAACCTCACCTAAAAACTCTAATGGGTGAGACAGGCTATCAGCCTCCCCCTTTATTCAAGGTTAAAGCCGAAAGCTTAATTGCTAAGAGGCCTGGTCGCATGGAATTTCAGAGGGGTATTTTATTTAAAAAAAATAATGAATGGTGGGTTAGGACTACCGGCTCACAAGGATCTGCCATTCTAAGCTCTATGACCCAAGCAAATTGTTTCATTGTTTTAGATATTCATCTTGATTCAGTTGATGCAGGATCGGATGTTCACGTGCAGCTCATGGAAGGTTTTGTCTAAAATTAATGAGATTTTTTTTAGTTTATTTCAGCTATAATTTGCTGATGAAACCATTGTTAAAATCATGTGAGGCGTCTTAGAATATATGAGTGAATTACAAATTAATCAGCCTGTCCCCTCCTTCTCGCTAGAAG
>JABMNG010000140.1 GCA_013205275.1 Methylophilales bacterium
ATCTTGCGTGTATTTTCAACACTCTTGATCTTTGTTCGTATCTCTTTACTTCCAGCCATCTAATTTCCCGTTTTAATAAGCGTTAGTTGCTTTAAAATCATCAATAGCCTTTGAGAGTTTCTTCTCATCATCTTCTGACAAAGCTAATGTTTTTTCAATGCTCTCCATCACGGCTTTATATTTTGATGCCATGAATCCATGTAATGCCCCTTCGAATGCTAGAACTTTTTCAGTCGGCACATCATTAAAATAATCATTATTTGCAGCATACAAAGTAACAGCCATTTTAGAGACTGAGAGTGGAGAGTATTGAGCTTGCTTCATTAGCTCTGTATACATTTTTCCGCGCTCTAGTTGCTTTCTAGTTGCTTCATCTAGGTCAGATGCAAATTGAGAGAATGCTGCAAGCTCTCTATATTGGGCCAAAGCAAGACGCACACCGCCGCCTAATTTTTTAATAACTTTAGTTTGAGCAGCACCACCTACACGAGAAACTGAGATACCCGCGTTAATTGCAGGGCGAATACCCGCGTTAAATAAATCACTCTCCAAGAAAATCTGTCCATCAGTAATTGAGATCACGTTTGTTGGAACGAAGGCAGATACGTCGCCAGCAGCAGTTTCGATAATAGGAAGTGCGGTCAATGATCCGGTTTTTCCTTTTACCTTCCCTTTTGTAAACTTTTCCACATAGTCTGCATTAACCCGTGCCGCACGCTCAAGCAATCTAGAGTGAATATAGAACACATCACCAGGGTATGCTTCTCGACCTGGGGGGCGTCGAAGTAATAATGAAATTTGTCGATAAGCAATTGCTTGTTTTGTTAGGTCATCATAGACAATTAATGCATCTTCGCCACGGTCTCTATAGTACTCACCCATGGTACATCCGGCGTAAGGTGCCAAGAATTGAAGTGCTGCTGAATCAGAAGCTGAAGCAGCAACAACGGTTGTATATTCCATTGCACCATTTTCTTCAAGCTTTTTGACCACATTCATAATGGTGGAGGCTTTTTGACCAATCGCGACATAAATACATTTCATGTCTTGGCCTTTTTGATTAATAATCGTATCAATTGCAACAGCTGTTTTTCCGGTCTGACGATCGCCAATAATTAATTCACGCTGACCGCGCCCAATAGGCACCATAGAGTCAACTGATTTAAGGCCCGTTTGTACAGGCTGAGATACAGACTGACGCGCAATGACCCCAGGGGCAACTTTTTCTAATTTGTCAGTAAGTTTAGTTTTGACTGGGCCCTTACCATCAATTGGCAGTCCAAGCGCATCCACAACGCGCCCGATTAACTCTGGACCTACAGGTACTTCTAAAATTTTACCAGTACATTTACAAACATCACCTTCAGTAATATGCTCATAATCTCCTAAAACCACGGCACCAACTGAATCTCTTTCAAGGTTTAATGCAAGACCGAATGTATTTCCAGGAAATTCAATCATTTCCCCTGACATTACATTTGATAGACCATAAATCCGAACAATACCATCCGTCACTGAGACAACGGTACCTTGAGTTCTAGCCTCAGCGTTCCCTGAAAAATCCTTAATTCTACTTTTAATTAGTTCGCTTATTTCAGATGTTGATAACTGCATTCCTATCTCCTAATTTTATCCTTATGCCTTTAACGCATAAGCTAAATTTTCTAATTTTCCTTTTATTGAATCATCTATAACCGTGTCACCTACAATAATTTTTGTGCCACCTATAATGCTTTTATCAATTGTCACGTGGCCCTCAATTTTCTTATTGAATTTTTTTTCTAAGCTTTTAATTAAATTATCTACAGCTTTTTTATCTGGTTCCGCTGCCACTATTATTTCTGCTTTAACCGTTCCTTCATAATCTGCCTTAAGCTTTTCATAAGCCAATTTAATAGCAGGAAGAATCATTAAGCGCTTATTCTCAATTAACAACATAATAAAATTTTTAGCCATGTCATCAACATCTTTACCGAAAATCTTTAGTAATGTTTTTTCTCGGTCTGAGTCTAGAACCTTGGCATCCTGGATAAAGCTTTTTATATCAGGATTTTCAATAACGCCGGTCATTAAGGTTAATACATCTAACCAGATTGCAAGCGTTTCTTTTTCTTTTGCCAGACTAAAAATTGCTTGGGCGTAAGGTCTTGCTATTGTAGAAATCTCGGCCATTTCGCCTATAACTCCTCAGCTAAACGACGGAGCATGTCTGCATGAGTTGTTTTATCAATTTCTTTAGCCAATATCTTTTCCGCACCTGTCACAGCTAAGACAGAAACCTGGGCTCGCAATGACTCTTTTGCCCTATTAACTTCTTGTGCAATTTCTGCTTTTGCGCCCACCAAAATTCTCTCTGCTTCTGATTTAGCATTATTTCTCGCTTCTTCAACAATCTCAGAGGCTCTTTTCTCTGCTTGGCCAATAATTTCTGTACTTTTTTGCTTTACCTCACTTAAGGTTTCTTCATTCTTTTTTGCAGCAAGCTCAAGGGACATTTTTCCCTCGTGAGCAGCGGCTAAACCATCAGAAATTTCCTTTTGTCTTTTTTCAATTGCATTTAACAAAGGGGGCCAAACAAATTTGACTGTAAACCAAATCAAAGTTGAAAAAGCTATAGCTTGGGCAATTAATGTAAAATTAATATTCATTTATACTCCGGCCTTGGGTTCTTATGTAGCTTTAAGAAACCAAAGCAATAATTTAATTAACCAACAACGCTTAACAATGGGTTTGCAAATGCAAACATCATTGCAAGACCTACACCAATAATAAATGAAGCATCAATCAAGCCTAAAAGTAAAAATACTTTAGTTTGTAATTGAGGGATCATCTCTGGTTGTCTTGCAGCGCCGTCTAAGAAACTAGCACACATAATGCCGATACCAACACAAGCGCCTAAAGCACCGAGGCCAATAATCAAACCAATCCCTATACCGGTATAAGCTTGAATCATTGCTAAATATTGAACACTTTCCATAATTTACTTCCTTTTCAGTTAAAAATTAATAAAATAAAAAACTCTAATGCCCTTCATGTGCCATCGATAAATAAACTACCGTTAGCATCATAAAAATGAATGCCTGTAATACGACGATCAGAATGTGAAAAATAGACCAGCCTACGCCAAGAATTGCCCCAAATATTGTTCCAGCTACCCCTGTTGCTGCCCACATGCCTAGCAATAAGAATATAACCTCGCCGGCATACATATTACCGAATAATCGCAATGAATGTGACAATGGTTTCGATACATATTCAATTAAATTGAACATAAAGTTTGCCGGCCAAACCCATACTGAAGTTCCAAATGGTGAGCAGAATAGTTCGTGCATCCAACCGGAAAAGCCCCTTACTTTGATGGTGAAAAAAATCATTAAAAACCAAATTCCTAAAGCCAGAGCGAATGTTGTATTAATATCGGAAGTTGGCACATTTCTCCAATGCTCCACATGAAACAATTGATTGGATATCGTAGCCATTATATCAATTGGGAGAAAGTCCATTGCATTCATCATCAACACCCAAACAAAAACCGTTAACGCTGCTGGCGCTACAAAAGCATGCCGATCTCCATGGAATGAGGTTTTGACCTGATCATCTATAAATCCAAAAAGAAGCTCTATAAAAGCCTGCGTTTTAGTTGGGACGCCTGCAGTAGCTTTTCTTGCTACTAACCATATAAGGCCCATGCTAACGAGGCCGAGAAAAATAGCCATGACTACCGAATCAACATGCATAGTCCAAAAGGGATGGTCTCCAAAACTCACTTCATTGAAAGCAAGATGATGACCAATATAATCTGAAGGGGTATTGTATGTACTTCCAGCCACTAAATTTTATTCCTTATTATCAATTTTAATATTATCTATATGAGATATCGCTATGCCAGATATCAATGCCGCCATTACTAAACCCAAAACTAATGCTATCGGCACAAGCTCAGTATAAAACTTAAATTCCAGCCACATTACAGCTATAATTAGGAAAACCTTAACCGCCTCCGCCTTTAGTGCGTTGATGACTATGCTTTTCGGATTACCTTTATTTTTTTTATTTGCTATAGGGCTCGCTACCAACACACCTAAAACAACTGGCATCACACCAGCAAGTAATGAGGCTCCAGTGTGAATGCTAAAAATTAAGCCTAATAAAACAGCAGTAGCACACCCAAAAATTACCTGCCTTACAATCATTTTTTTATATATTAAAGGCAAAAAATCTAATTTTTGCGCAATTAATTGCGTTTCGTTCATTTTATCTAACTGCCAAAAAATGTTTAATACTTAAAGCCCGCAATTTTGGCTTGATTTATGAAATTCGTCAAGACTTAAGGTTATTTTTTTAATTGTTCCAAAACCTTATCTAATTGATCCAAATTTGTATAATTAATTTTTATGGATCCTTTTCCGCTCTCATGATGACTAATATTGATATTCATTCCATGCATTTCTGAAAGTTCATTTTCTAAGTTTTGAATATCAGTGTTAACGGGTTTTATTTTTTGTCTTTTTATATTGCTCTGATTGGCAACCAAGGACTCCACGGCTCTGACTGATAGTTTTTGACTAATAATCTTTTGGCACATCATCACTTGTTCGCTTGGCTCCAAGGTCAGCAATGCCCTTGCATGTCCCATTTCTATTTTTTTGTTCAGCAGCGCGTCTTGAACATGCTTACTCAGATTAAGTAAGCGAAGTATATTAGAAACCGCCGCTCGAGACTTTCCTAAAGCCCCTGCTGCTGCCTCATGTGTCATACCAAATTCATCGATTAGGCGCTTAATCCCTCTAGCTTCCTCAATAATATTAAGATCTTCTCTTTGTATATTTTCAATTAACGCCATCGCCAATGCCGAGGCATCCGGGATATCCTTTATTAATACCGGAACTTCAGAAAGGTTTGCTAGTTTTGCTGCACGCCATCTCCTCTCGCCTGCAACAATCTCATAGGAGTTCTCCGTCAGCTTTCTAACTAAGATTGGCTGCATAATCCCTTGTGCTTTAATAGAGTCTGCAAGCTCTTCTAAGGCCCCTATCTCCATAATAGATCGGGGCTGATATTTTCCGGCACTTAAATTATTAATAGGCAACATTTTTAATGCGTCATTTTCTGAATTAAAATCGTCGTTATTACTTAGCAAGGCGTCGAGGCCCCTGCCTAACCCTTTATTTTTCATTTTTTTGATTCCTTAAAATTTCTTCAGCCAGGGCAAGATAGGCTAACGCCCCCTTTGAGTTTTTATCGTAAAAAAGTGCAGGCTTTCCGTAGCTTGGCGCTTCTGCTAACCTAACATTCCTTGGAATAATTGTTTCATAAACCTTAGATCCAAAATGCGCAGATAATTGCTCTGACACTTGTTGTGCTAATGTATTTCGCTTATCAAATAATGTCCTTAGTAAACCCTCAATTTCAATTGTTGTATTTAAATGATTTTTTACCTTTTTAATCGTATTCACTAAGTCAGATAACCCTTCAAGAGCAAAGTACTCGCATTGCATAGGTATAAGAACAGAATCAGCAGCAACTAAAGCATTCACCGTTAACAAATTAAGCGCTGGTGGGCAATCAATTAAAATAAAATCATAAGATTTTTCAAGGGCTTTAATCTGTTTTTTTAAAATGTATTCTCTCTCAGGTATATCTACCAACTCAATCTCCGCCCCTGCTAACGCTTGATTTGCGGGTGCTACATCAAAAAAACCTTCTTTAGTGGTTACAATAATATCTTGCAGTGATTTTTGTCCAATTAGCGCTTCATATACCCCCGCCTTTACGGTAGCCTTGTTAATACCAGATCCTGAGGTCGCATTGCCTTGTGGGTCTAAATCTAACAATAAGACTTTTTTCTTTTTTTTACTTAGGCTGGCTGCAAGATTAACGGTCGTTGTTGTTTTTCCTACCCCACCCTTTTGGTTTGATATTGCAAAAATACGCATCATTTAATAAAATTGCCTATAAAGTTTATGAGTTTGTTACGTTGGTTACGGTTATTAAATAACGCTCTGCATCCAAATGTGGCACTTTGATCTTTTTAACCTGGTAAGGGTATTTAATGGTTGTCATTTCAGCTATTTTACTTTTTATACTTTTCATCCCATACCAATGCCCGCCTCCTTCAAGAAGGTGGGCTGTTAATTCAATTAATATCTCCATTTCAGAGAATGCACGAGCAATAATTCCATCATATTTTCTGCCTACAGGCATATCTTCGACTCTAGTATGCAAAACCGTTATATTTTTAAGGCTTAACTCGCCTACTGCCTGTTTAATGAAAGCCGTTTTTTTTCCAACCTTATCAACCATAGTTATTTTCCGGTCAGGAAAACATAATGCCAAAATTAATCCCGGTAATCCCGCGCCGCTGCCCACATCTAAAATATCTTTCGCATCAATAAACTTGGTAATTGCCAAACAATCCAACAAATGATTTGTAATTATTTGTTGGTCTTCTGTAATGGCTGTAAGGTTATATGTCTGATTCCATTTTTTTAATAACTCTTTATAAATCAATAACTTATTTACTATAGTATCCTGGTTATCAATGCCCAATGCCTCTAGGCCCGACATTAATAATGCCTCATTATTAAGCAACTTTTTCTTTTAACCCCTCAGCAGGCTTCTTATATTTTTTTTTAATATACACCAATAAAATTGAGATTGTTGAGGCTGTAATACTCGAAATTCTGCTGGCTTGATCTATCGTCTCAGGCAGATGTATTTTTAGTCGTTGTTTTGCCTCAATACTAAGCCCATGAATATCCTCATAATCAATGTCATTAGGGATTTTTAAGTTAAATTGTGCTTTGTTTCTATCAATTTCTTCTTGTTGGCGAACAATATAACCTGCATATTTAACTAAAATTTCCACCTGTTGCCAGATCTCCTGATTTTCTGGTACGCTTTCACCCATTAGGACCATCAGGTCCTCATAACTCACTTCTGGGCGCCGCAATAAATCAAATGCTGAATATTCATGCTCGAGCACTTTGCCTAAGATATTTTCTTGTTTAATTTTATCTTTATCTGATGGGCGGATGATTGCTTTTTTGAGTCGTTGCTCTTCAAAATTAATGCCATCTTGTTTGACATTAAAGTTTTCCCAATGAACATCACAAATTAAACCCACTCTCCTTGCATGATGAGTGAGTCTTAAGTCTGCATTGTCCTCGCGCAACAGTAAACGGTATTCTGCGCGACTGGTAAACATTCGGTAGGGCTCTGTCACGCCCCGTGTAATCAAATCATCAATCATTACACCCATATAGGACTCTTGTCGTGACGGTGTCCAGCTTTCTTTTCCTTGCGACCTTAGCGCTGCGTTCATTCCAGCAATCAGCCCCTGGGCTGCAGCCTCTTCATACCCTGTTGTACCATTGATTTGCCCCGCAAAGAATAATCCTTCAATCGATTTAGTTTCTAAGCTGCTTCTTAACGCACGTGGGTCATAATAATCATATTCAATGGCATATCCAGGACGCAAGATATGCGCGCTTTCAAGGCCCTTGATGGAGCGCACTAAATCATACTGCACATCAAATGGAAGACTAGTAGAGATTCCGTTAGGATAGACTTCGTGGGTATTAAGACCTTCTGG
>JABMNG010000141.1 GCA_013205275.1 Methylophilales bacterium
CTATTGGTCATGGTGAAAAAATGCTTTCGCCAAAGCTTGAGGCTCGCATTCTTCAATCTCTTAATGTAAAAAAAACTGATCATGTCCTCCATGTGGGTACTGGATCTGGGTACTTTGATGCATTACTGGCTAGCCTCTCTCAGAGTCTGATGACTCTCGATATTCATTTAGAATTTATTAGCCGCGCAAAAGAGCTTCATCACAGAGATCAAATAACCAATGTAGTTTATCATCACAGCAATGGATTATTAGGCTGGAATGATGAGGCGCCTTATGACGTTATTGTCTTTACTGGTTCCTTACCAGAGGAGCCCATCGGTCTTCGAGAGCAGCTGAAAATTGGTGGTCGATTATTTATCATCGAAGGCGTAAATCCAATGATGACAGCAAAAATAATTGTACGTTCTGATGAATTCCAATTTGGAGAAAAAATACTTTTTGATACAGTGATTGATCCGCTCACATCTCATTGGAAGCCTTCGAGTTTTATTTTTTAATGTTTGTAAGTTACTCAAAAATTAGGTGCTATAAGTCATATTTGTTTTATTTGACAAGAAGATTATTGTTAATAATCACAGCCCTTCTCTTGTCTCATACCTCCATATTTGCAGATGAAAAAGATTTGATTGGTCTATACCAACAAGCACTGTCTTATGACGCCCTCCTTTCATCGGCAAAATTTCAAAATGAAGCTACACAAGAATTAATTACTCAAGGACGCTCATTATTTTTACCAACCATCAGCATGACTGCAGGATATGATGAAAATGATAACCAAAGAAAAATTTATACGAATATTGCTAATCCTTTATTAAGCGGTACAAAGGCCGACTATCATAGCTATGATTATGGCATTACGATTACCCAGCCTTTATTTGATTACAGCGCTTTTGGAAGATACAAGCAGATTCTGTCGCAAACAAGCTTATCAGATAAGCAGCTAATTCAATCACAACAAGACCTGATGTATCGAATTGCTTTGATTTATTTTGAATCATTAATGGCTAAGGATCAAATAGGCTTACTGCAAGCCCAGCGCGCTGCCGTTCAGGAACAGTTGCTGCAGGCAGAAGCCCGGTACGATGCAGGCCTGATTTCTATTACCGATATCAATGAATCAAAAACAAAAGCTGCTTTAATTGAAGCCCAGCAAATTGCGGCCATTCAAAAATTAAAAATTAAAAAACGTCAAATTCAGGCATTAACTGGTGAATTGCCTGGAAAATTAAAGGAGCTAAATGCCGTCGTTTCTTTTACTCAAATTGATACTCCGATAGAGAATTGGGTCTCTTTCGCACAGCAAAATAATCTTGAGCTTAAGATCAAAGAAGATGAAATTATGATTGCTGATCGTGAAATTGATATTAAACAAGCAGGCCATTATCCAACGTTAGACGCCATTGCAAGCCGCTCCAGAAACTGGGACAAAGGTGGTTATCCATATGGCACAATCAATAATGAGGGAGCTCGATCGTTCTCTGACGTATTGGGAGTTCAATTGAGTATTCCTATCTTTTCAGGTGGATTAACAAGCTCAAAAGTCAGGGAAGCAAGGTTGCTTAAAAGTAAAGTAGAGCAAGATGCAGAATACCTTCGAAGACAGGTTGAGCTTCGTGTGCGCGAAAATTACCTAAATTTACAAACTAATTTCGAACAAATAAAAGCATACCAACAAGCGATGGAGTCAGCTGAGTTAACATTAGAATCGACTAAGATTGGCTTTCAAGAGGGGCTAAGAAACAGCGTGGATGTCTTGGTGTCTCAGCAAGTATTATTCAATGCAAAGAAGGATATCCTAGAATCACGCTATAATTACTTAATGAATATAATCAATTTAAAATTATCAGTCGGCATGCTAACAAGACAAGATCTAGAAGAGATTAATGATTACCTTGTCACGGACTCTGTATGATTGCGCAAGCTGAAAAAAGCCAATTGATCATAATTGATATGCAAGAAAAGATTGCTTCGGCCATGCCTAAAGAAATCATCAATAAAATGATAAGGCGACTTGAAGTTATACAAACTGCCTGTAACGAATTAGGGATCCCCCAGATCTTTACAGAGCAATATCCAAAAGGATTAGGTCATACCTTGACCGAGATACTCCCCCAACTTCATGATGCCAGGTTTGTTGAAAAAACTGTCTTCGATTGCACCAACGAGCCTGCCTTTGAAAAATGTCTAGTGAGAACAAGGTCGCAGGTTTTTTTATTGGGCATGGAGGCGCATATTTGTATTCTTCAAACAGCTATGTCGCTACTAAAAAAAGGTAAGGATGTATTTATTATTGAAGACCTTGTGGCCTCAAGAAATATTTCTAATAAACAAAATGCTTTAAACAGACTTCGTGAATGTGGCTGCATTATTACCAACACTGAATCGGTTGTATTTGAATGGATTAAATCATCTGAACATGAAGCCTTTGAAAAAATTGCTCCTCTAATTAAAAGTATTGATTAATCAGTTGTAATATTTTTTTGCTTGCCCCAGAATTCCTTTTAATAAAATTAGATGTTTTTATAGCAATTCTTTTCCGCAAATCCTCCGCATTCATTAATTGAAGAATGATTTCCTCCAGCTCATCCATACCGCGAAACCTATAAACCAAACCTTCTTTCTGGCTGATCTCAACAATGTGTTTGAAATTAAAAATAGATGGTCCGACCGCAATTGGTCGATTCAATAGCATTGGCTCAATAATATTTTGCGATCCAAAGTTTTTGATGCTGCCTCCCATAATAACAAGGCTGGCTAACCCATAATACTCATAGAGCTCACCCATGCTATCTCCTAAAACATAATGGGGGCATGAGATTAAATTTTTCAAATCACTTCTTTTTCTATAAGGCAGTTGATACGAATCAAATAATTTTTCGACTTCACTAAATCGCTCTGGGTGTCTGGGGATAATAATTACAAGGGCATTTGCTAGATTTATTTTCTTGAAAAGTTTTAGGATAACAGCTTCCTCGCCATCACGAGTACTGCTCACAACGATCACAAATTCTTTTTTAATTTTTAATTGCGCTTTGAGTTTGTGAGTCTTTTGAGCAATATCTTCTGGTGGTCTAGCATCAAATTTCAAATTACCCATTATCGAGATAGGTTGCTCAGTCAAATTTGAAAAATTAATTTTATCAATCGTCGACTGTACATATATATGCTTGAGCTTACTAAGCGCCTCAGAAATTATTTTTTTATATGGGGCATAACTCCTTAATGATTTCTCAGACAGTCGAGCATTAATCAAAAATAATGGGATTTTCTGAGAGTAGCACTGATCAATTAAATTTGGCCAGATTTCTGTCTCAAGAATGAGGCCCATTCTCGGTTGGTAATGGTCCAAAAAATTTTTTACGGCCCATTTTAAGTCAAAAGGTAAATAACAGCGATGGATTCTATCTGAGTAATCTATAGCAACTCTTCGTCCGGTTAGCGTTCCATGAGTCAATAAGATATTGATATCCGGATAATCCTTAATCACCATCTTAATGAGTGGTAACGCTGCTTTTGTTTCCCCCACTGACACACAATGAAGC
>JABMNG010000142.1 GCA_013205275.1 Methylophilales bacterium
GTATTTATAACTAAACCCTATTTAATAAACTGTATTACAGTATATTAAATTAAATTAAGTAAGATTGAATAAAGTAAGATAAAGTAGGTTCTAGTTCCTCTTTCTCCGCAGAATTAAAACCCTAACAATTGACTATCAATTAGTTAGGGTTTTTTGTTTTAGTCCTTAGCCCACCATTAGTCCATTTTCTGCGAAGAATTATCTATTTAGAAAAATATCGCCATAATCTTCTCTGCTTAAAACTGCATCAAAAAACACCTACAGCTTCTCATTGGTCTATTTCTAGACCAAAGCATTTATTTATTATAACATTAAGACTTTATCACACAATCCTGACATCTTTTACCTCCCCATAATAGGTTTCACGATACTTGTGAAGCGTCTTAATAGGGATTCCCAGTACATACCTGCGAATGTATGTGATTTTGGCAGACAATTCCCCCATTTTTGGGCTATAGCGTTTTTCGTTTTCAGTTCTTCTTTTTACTTGTACAATTTTCATAGTTTCAATTTATAGCTAAAATCTAATGCTTTCTGCCTTTTAACCTAACATTCCCTGTTATTCTTTTGTTAAACCATCAGATTAACCCGTGTTATCCAAAGCAAAAAGAGCCCATCCACCTTGGCGGATAAGCTCTTCATCGGATTACTACATAAACCTTTCCTAAGAAAAATCTTAAAAAATAAAAAAAAGGCCCCTGCTTGATTAGGATGGCTTCTTTGAATTATTATAAAAATTACTTTACTTTTTAATCAATCTATAGATTCCGGTTTGTCCCGCAGAAACCACTTTCATCAAGTAAGCTCCGGTCGATAAATTAGAAACAATTAACTGCGTAGTGGTTGTCCCTATGTTTTGATCAATCACTTTTTGACCTGATATAGTGTAAATAACCACACTTTCTATGGTGCTATTTGCACGGAGATGCAACACCTCTTGCATTGGGTTTGAATAATAAGTAAACCCATCTATCGCATTGTCTGCTGTTCCTAATACATCTGTTTCAAAAGTAACAGGACCAGACCAAGAACTAGTTGTTCCACCGCAATCAGCTTGTACGTAATAATCATATGAAGTATTAGGCATTAAACCTTCTAATAAGTAAGGTTTTGCTAACACCACTTGAGGGTTTCCTGTTCCTAAAGTAAAACCAGAAAAGCCCCATTCAATGTTCCAAGTAGTTGCTGTTCCATTTTCAGTCCAATCTAACATAGCAGAAGTAAATTGAATATTAAATGCGGTTAAGTTAGAAGGATTTGAACAAGGACCGCTTCCCCAAGAAATCAAGGCGTAACCACTATAGCCCATGCCTGGACCACCCCCATTTCCGTTTCCACCACCACCACCACCACCGTAGGGCATTCCATTGGCTGAAGGATTGGTTATGTTACAAAAGGTATCTGTAAATCCAGCACCTTTACCTCCACTTCCGCCAGGAATTCCACCTCCAGCACCTCCACTTCCACCAGGTGTTTGACAAATTCCTGTCCAAGGGATGGTATCTCCACCATTAGATCCATTTCCTAGTGACCCAGCGGCACCACCACCACCTCCACCAAAATAAGTATAATATCCACCTCCACCTTCTCCGCCAATATAATTTAAAGTACCTCCAGAACCAATACCTCCAGCTCCACCACCACCAACTTCTGGATTAGGAACCCAAATTCCTGGTCCACCACCAGTTGCCTGATTAAATGCTCCAACGATAGTTGTTCCTCCAGCGGTACCAGTTCCTCCAGCGGCACCAATTGTTACGGGAATTATGGCTAAAGGGGTTACCGAATAAGTTCCTAATGAATAACCACCACCGCCTCCACCGCCAGTACCATTAATTCCACCACCACCGCCTCCACCAACAACCTCAATGGTAATGGATGTGACACCAGTAGGAACAGTAAAATCTCCAGAAGTAATAAATTGCTGCGAACCTGGTTGAGCGTAAATGAAGTTAGCTAATAAGACAATTGAAATTAAAGAAAGTGTTTTTTTCATGATTTGTTAGCGTTAGTTATGTGCTAAAAATAAATTTTTTTATTATTAATTTATTCAGCTTTAGCATGCTTCATTTACCCAATCTGAAAATGCAAGAAGGGAAGTATCTAAATCTACAATATTAAAATTTATGATGAGGAAGAATTGATAACACATATAAAGGCTGAATTGTTAAAGATACTAACTGAAACAGTATACTTTGAAAACAATAAAAGCCCTTAGATCTTAGCTACTATGAGCCATTATAGGCCCTAATGCCTCTTTAAGTTGACCGTAACCCGGGAGTTTTTCTATTGATAATAATAACCCAAAGCCTTAAAATCCAACATACTAGCAGGTGTATTTCCATCAACAGTCATTTGTGGTATTGTTTGCCATTCTGGAAGGCTGTACGGATACATCTGATCATTTAAATTATATCCCTCAGGTGCTCCAGATACAGGCGAATAATTATTAAAATTATCACCTATCTCTTGCCAATTTGCATATAATTTATCAACATTACAGTGGTGCATAAAAAATGTTGGATCGTTTGGAGAAACATCGAGTGGCTCCATACTGCCTACCCTCACATTGTTTGGTACCGTATCATTCATAAATTCGTTACAATATGAGTTGTAGGTTTCTGTCGGTATTAATTCTATATCCGATACGGGAATCTCAAAGAAACCTGCTACCCAATCATGAACGATGTTATGCATGGCCTGCTGACCAGGACAATTTCCATCTGTAAACCCCTCTAAGCAGAATCTAAATGAGGTGTTAGGCTCATCAGCGTTGGAACAATCCCATGGAGACATGTCATATGTCGCAATATTGAGGCAATCATCAATTTGTGCAGTTGTAGGCAAATTAACAGGATAGCCCGGGTAATTATTAGAACCCAATAGCGTAGCTGCAAAATTACGCACCAGCCATGGATGAGGGTTTAAACCTACATAATTAGGTTTTATAGTGAAAACATTTACTTGCCAATTGTTTTTTCTAAAGGGACCGTCATTTAAAGCAAATTCATCATTTGCGTCTCCATTGCCACCCATTAAATTTTCAGAAAATGTAGCATCCGTACTTTCTTGGTCAGTCCAGTCCCAATAAGGCAAGGCTATATCCTGACCACTCACCTCGCTTAATGCATTTTCATATAATACCAACAACTTTCGATGCCAGGCAAGAAAGGCTGGATTCATATGCGCAACTCCATAACCGGTACAAAAAGATTTTTCAACTGCCATCTGGTGCCATCTGACAAATGTATCATAATAGCTTAATGTACTGATGTATGGAGAGGGCGTCGCTTTTAAAATCAAGATTGCATTGACATAATCTTGCATCTCTTGTATAGTCAAGTCTTTTGCATTTTTGCGAACTTTAAGGGCAACTTCACAATTTACTCCAGAAAAACCTTCTGGGCAATCACAAGATCCGTCATTGCAATCCCCTCCATTTTGACACGTTACATTCGCGCAAGGATCATATATCTCTTCGTCTTTATTACAGGATTCTAAAAGCAGAAACATACATGACCCTATTATTAAGGTGAGTAAATTGAGTTTTTTCATAAATTCAGATTATTCTTGTTAGACTATTATTTTTTCAATTTTAGGTGCTCTGTTTTCAAACTAATAACCTTCACTTTGTGCCAAGTACTTCAATCACTTTATAATGAGCTACATTTGTCTGTTCCCGAAAATCAGGAGTGAAAGTAGTTCATATTATTTTACGATTTTCCAAGTTTAATCAGAATTTGAAACATGACATTAAAATATTTTATCCTCGTCATCTGTTTAACCCAATTATTCATGCCTCAAGCGTACGCGCAGAATTGGCGTGAATTTGCCAACACAAGTCGTTATGAAAAAGCCAACTTGGAACTTAAGCTGCAAACAAAGGCCAATAACAGAGTTGTTTTTATGGGAAACTCAATCACCGAAAACTGGATGGCTTTTCGTCCAGAATTTTTTACAGATAGAAACTATATAAACCGAGGCATCGGTGGGCAGACCACCTCACAAATGCTATTGCGATTTAGACCCGATGTTATTGATTTAAAACCAGAAGTTGTGGTTATTCTCGCCGGCACCAATGACCTTGCTGGCAATACCGGTTACACCTCCGAAGAAACCATTATTGGGAACATCAAGTCTATGGCAGAACTGGCTCATGCCAATGGTATTAAAGTGGTGATTTCTTCCATTTTACCTGCCATAGAATACCTTTGGAGACCAGGACTAGAACCTGCCCCAAAAATCATTTCAATTAACACTGCCCTCAAAGCTTATACCCAAGAAAATAATTTTATCTATTTGGATTATTTTTCAGCAATGGCAGATGACAAAGGGGGGCTAAAAGTACCGGATTATACCACTGCCAATGATCTTGTGCACCCAAACCTAGCGGGCTACTTAGTTATGGAGAAATTGGCAGAAAAGGCAATCAAAAAGGCATTCCAGTAAACAAAATGAAATGCTATTTTCATTTTATTTTGTACCCATAGTATCCTTTAAAAAATTACAATCACCTCTATTGCTCGCCTGCGACGCGGAACCCAATTTATGTTAAATATGCTTGGCGCGATAAGAGTACTGCCCGTTTGCTTAACAAAGAGGGCTTACCTGCCGCTTCTTTTTCAACTCAATAATTGAATCATTCGCAAGAGAAACAAATTCAAAGTTTTAAGTCTCGAGAGCGCTGGATATGATTTCTTGCACGATTTCCGGGTTTAAAAGGGTTGAAATATCCCCTAAGTTTGCAGTATCATTCGAGGCAATTTTGCGCAATATTCTCCGCATTATTTTACCACTTCTGGTCTTTGGCAATCCATCTGTAAATTGAATTTTATCCAATTTGGCGATAGGCCCAATCCGATCAGAAATTAATTGATTTATTTCTTTTCTTAGTTTATCGTGATGACTTGATTCGCCATTATCTTTTAAGGTAATGTATCCATATAAGGCGCTTCCTTTTATGTCATGCGGAAATCCTACAATAGCCGATTCTGCAACAGCTGGATGCTCATTTATGGCATCTTCTATAGGTGCTGTTCCAAGATTATGACCAGAAACGATGATGACATCATCAACGCGGCCAGTAATTCTATAATACCCTACTTCATCTCGTAAAGCGCCATCGCCAGTAAAATACATATTGTCAAATAGCGAAAAATACGTCTCTTTATAACGCTGATGGTTACCCCATATGGTTCTGGCAATACTGGGCCAAGGATATTTGATGCACAAGCGTCCTTCCACTCTATTCCCGATTAACTCCTTGCCATTTTCATCCATAATTGCAGGCTGAATACCAATAAAAGGCAGTGTGGCATAAGTTGGCTTTGTTGGCGTCACATATGGGATTGGCGTGATCATGATGCCACCTGTTTCTGTTTGCCACCAAGAATCTACAATTGGACTCTTTTTTTTGCCAATATGATCATTATACCAGTGCCAAGCTTCTTCGTTAATAGGTTCTCCAACAGATCCAAGAACCTTTAAGGAAGATAAGTCGTAATGATCAATTAGATCCGTGCCTTCTTTGGCCAATGCCCTAATTGCTGTAGGCGCCGTGTAAAACTGGCTTACTTTATGTTTTTGAACGATATCCCAAAAACGCCCATAGTCTGGATAACTTGGCACACCTTCAAACATAACAGTAGTGGCGCCGTTGGCCAATGGACCATAAACGATATAACTATGACCTGTAATCCAGCCAATATCTGCAGTACACCAATACACATCATCCTCTGTATATTGAAATGCGTTCTTAAAAGTGTATGCGGTATAGACCATGTACCCTGCCGTGGTATGAACCATTCCCTTTGGCATTCCTGTTGATCCAGAGGTGTACAAAATGAATAAAGGATCCTCTGCATCCATTATTTCTGGCACACATTGATCTGAAGCATTTACTAATAATGGTGCCAACCATTGATCACGTCCCTGCTTCATGTTGATTTCTGCGTCAATTCTCTTGATCACTAAAACAGATGCAACACCTGGACAAAGCTCAAGTGCTTGATCAGCAATTCCTTTTAAATCTATCGTTTTGGCACCTCGATAAGCACCATCTGCCGTAATTAACATTTTACAATCAGCATCATTAATTCTCGTGGATAAAGCAGCGGCAGAAAATCCAGCAAAAACAACCGAATGTATGGCCCCAATCCTGGCACATGCGAGCACAGAAATTGCTAATTCTGGAATCATAGGCACATAGATACAGACCCTGTCCCCTTTCTTAATCCCTTGTTGCTTTAAAACATTTGCAAACTTGTTTACGCGTTGAGAGAGTTCCTTGTAAGTAATATGCTGCGCTGCTTCTTCTGGGTTATTTGGCTCAAACAAAATAGCCGTTTTATCTCCAAGGGTTGTTAAATGCCTGTCGATACAGTTCTCTGTAATATTTAATTTTGCTCCTTTAAACCAGGTGACTTCTGGTTTTGAAAAATCCCATTCCAAAACAGAATCCCATTTCTTCCTCCACAAAAAATGGTCGCTTGCAATTTCATCCCAGAAAATTTCTGGATCACTAACTGATTTTCTATAAGCTTGATAATATTGTTCTAAATCCTTTATATGGTAATGACTCATTTGATTAATTTATTAGCTTGTTTGGAACAGGTATGTTATTACATTGTCATATCCCATAACCCAGTTAAATTTATTATAGAAGCACAGGAGCATATAAAAGTTCCATCAACAAATCCGTAAAAATGATCTAATAAGGTTCTTTATGCCTAAAAATAATGGCGTTTAAAAGCCTCCATGGCTGCATAATCTACTAAACCTAAATCGTTATATTTTTTAGCCGTTAATCTATTCCTGTCCTCGACGCGCACCCAAAATTCTCTAGAGTCGTCGCCTTGAAACATAACGCCATCTTTCTGGGACTGATGAAAGAATATGGCATGTCGCTTTTTAAGGACTTGATCTGGACTCATGGGGACTGCCATTTCAATTTGGTAGGGTTCCCACTCCTGCCAGGCACCACGATATAGCCATACCCAACAATCGTTCATGTAATCCTTATTTTTTAATATTTCCAAGGTTTCAAAAAGCGCATCTAAACATACTTTGTGCGTGCCGTGTGGATCGGCTAAATCACCAGCGGCATATATTTGATGTGGCTTTATTTGTTCAATCAAACGACCCATAATATCCAAATCATCTTGAGATAGATTATTTTTTTTGATCGTCCCCGTTTCATAAAAAGGCAGGTTCAAAAAGTGGATGTTCTTATCATCTAAACCCAGATATCTCGTTGCAGCCAATGATTCACTGCGTCTAATCAGGCCTTTCAATCGTCGTGCCTCGGGAGAATCGATATCATTCTCTGTTTTTTCTTTCAAGAAATCTATAACCTTTTGAGATGCTGTAGAGTCTGGACTTAGCGCCTTTGAAATTTCAGCAAATTTCAAAGCTTCTTTATCAGACACGGCAATATTTCCAGAAGTTTGGTAAGCCACATGCACATCATGACCTTGCGCTACGAGACGATCTAAAGTACCTCCCATCGATATGACATCGTCATCTGGGTGTGGGCTAAAAATAATCACGCGTTTTTTGGGAATATTTGCGCGTTCAGGGCGATGTGTATCATCGGCATGAGGTTTTCCTCCTGGCCAACCCGTAATTGTATGCTGAATCTTATTAAACATTTTTATGTTTAAATCGTAAGCAGTGCCTTCCTGGGTCAAAAGACCAGACATACCATTGTTATTATAATCCTTGTCGGTTAATTTTAGAATGGATTTATTCATTAACTCGCTCAACCAGACGACTGCCTTTAATTTTAAGCTTTCATTCCACAAACAAGAAGTGACTAACCAGGGCGTTTTCACACGCGTTAATTCTGCAGCCGCTCCTTGGTCTAAAATAAAGGTTGTATTGCCATGCATTTGCAAATAACTGGCTGGAACTTGAGCCGAAATCTCTCCTTCTATTGTCTCTCGCAGTATTTCGGCCTTATCACCTCCCCAAGCGAGTAATACGATTCTTTTAGCACTTTTAACTGTACTTATACCCATTGTAATGGCACTTCTGGGCACATTCTCTAACCCTAAAAAAGCAGGTGACGCATCAATTCGCGTGATGTGATCGAGGATGATTTTTCTTGTACCCGAATTAAGATGCGATCCAGGCTCATTAAACCCAACGTGTCCTGTTCGTCCAATTCCTAAAAGCTGAAAATCAATACCGCCAAAAGACTTTATTTTCATTTCATAATCAACACAATAGTCATTTAAGACTTCTGCGCCGATTTTTCCATCTGGGATATGAATATTTTCAGGTCGGATATCTACATATTTAAAAAGGTGTTCCTGCATGAAATAATGGTAACTCTGGACATTACTTTTATCCATAGGATAATATTCATCGAGATTGAAAGTCACTACATTGGCGAAACTTAAATCCTCTTCTTCATGCATTCTAACAAGCTCCTCATAAACTTTAATAGGCGAAGACCCTGTTGCTAAACCCAGCACGCACAGTTCATTTAACTCAATTTTTCTCCTAATTAAGTTTGCAATCTCTTGCGCTACTGCGATGGAAGCCTCTTGAGAAGTATTAAAAATTACGTTATGAATTTTTTCAAAACGCGTCTCTTCAAATTTCCCTGCTTCGTTATATCTAATATCCATTGATCCGTTATATATATCTGCGTTCATTATTTCAATCCTTAATCATGACTGGTTTTAAAAGATACGTTCCTTAATTTGAGCCCATTTTTTAATCAATAAAACTCCAGAAAAAATTGCCGTAATGGTGAAAAGTATCGCATAATTATATTCGCTATAAATCCAATAGCCAGTGGCAAACAGGCAACTATAAATTAAGGCACATCCTAATAACATGGCTATAATTCCTGATGGCACACTCCAACCTGCGTCAGAATCCTTTAATATCACGCCTTCTGCTTTGGCTTCTGTAATTACTTTGGACCATCCCGGACCTCCAGGTTGTATCTTTTTGTAAAAAAGACGCAGCACATCTTTATTTTCTGGCTGGGTGATAAAAGTCGCTATGAGCCATATTATTGTTGTGACTAAAACCACCATCGGATATTCATAATAATCTTCAAAAACACCTGTCTTTGGGGCGAAAAAATAATCGCCAAGTGGGGTCAACTTTAAACTAATTGAAATAATACCAGAAGCGAACATTGCTGTTATTTCGCTCCAGGCATTGATACGCCACCAAAACCAGCGTAAAATAAATATCAAGCCCGTTCCTGCTCCAAAGACCAATAGTACATCAAATAACTGTAAGGCGTTTTGCAACAACAAGGCCAATGACGCACTAAGCACCATTAAAACAACCGTAGACAGTCTCCCTACAGCAACTAATTTCTTTTCCGAAGCCTCAGGGTTAATTTGTTGTTTGTAAAAATCATACACCATATAGGAAGATCCCCAATTTAACTGAGTTGAAATGGTACTCATATAGGCCGCTAACAGTGAAGCCAAAACCAATCCCAGTAAGCCACTGGGCAGTTTGGTAAGCATCGCAGAATAGGCCAAATCATGGCCTAATTTGTTGTCTGCAACATTAGGGAAAGCTTCTTGTATACTCGCTAAATCCGGAAAAACCACTAGCGAGGCTAGAGCGACTAATATCCAAGGCCAAGGCCGCAATGCATAATGCATGATGTTGAAGAAAAAAGTAGCACCTATGGCATGATTCTCATTTTTTGCAGCTAACATGCGTTGGGCTATATATCCTCCGCCCCCGGGTTCCGCACCGGGATACCAAGAACTCCACCATTGTACCGCTAACGGGATAATTAATAAAGTAATAATAGCCCGCTTATCACTAAAATCTGGCAATATAGAAAGCTTACTTGCTACATTCTCGTGGGCCAATAAAGCCTCTATACCGCCCACTTCAGGAATATTTATAAGGTAATATGCCGCACCAATAGCACCTCCCATGGCCACAAAAAACAAAACGAAATCTGTATATACGACCCCTTTAAAGCCACCCAATGCACTAAAAATAACGGTAACCAAGCCTGCACTAATAACGGTCTGCCATGGTTCCAAACCTAACATGATGCCGCCAATTTTTATAGCGGCCAAAGTAACAGCTGACATGGTGATCACATTAAAAATAACACCCAAATAAATGGCTCTAAACTTTCTTAGAAAAACTGCTGCGGGTCCTCCATATCGAAATTCATAAAATTCAATGTCAGTATTGACATTTGATTTTCTCCACAGCCTCGCGTAAACAAAAACAGTTAATAGTCCTGTTATCAAAAAAGCCCACCACACCCAATTTCCTGAAACGCCATTGGTTCTCACAATATCTGTAACCAAATTAGGCGTATCGGTAGAAAATGTCGTAGCGACCATTGACACACCTAGCAGCCACCAGGGCATTGTTCGTCCAGAAAGAAAAAACTCTGAAGAACTTTTACCTGATTTCTTTGAAACATAAAGTCCTATGGCAATTGTAATTGCAAAGAATAAAATAACTATTGAATAGTCTAATGTACTTAAGTTGACCATGGTTAATATACTGTTGATTGAAAAGGCTGTAACTTTAGATCAGTAACAACACTTAAAATGCACCCTAATTTACATAGTAATTTTACCGAAAGAAGACGAAAGAACACTTTTTTTAGGACAATCAATGATATACGTGTTTTTTTTCGCTTTGACCACCTGTTCTAAATTACTAAATCAAATACAAGAACGCAACGCGCTTTTGTAGCGCTTCATTTGGCTATTATAAATACACATTTCAATGCGCTTAGGACAAATACTTTTTTAGCGCTTTTTCTTTTCATATCTTGCCCATCATGCTATGCTGACCCGATCAATTATATGGACTCAGTCCGCATTGTGAGAAGAAATACTGAGTTAATTACATTTAAACTATCATGATTTTCAATACCAGTTATACCAACAAAGAATTTGATCAAGAGACCGACTCACTTGTAGGCCCTGCCTTTGCGTTGATTCAAAAATTGATCAATGGCCCCAAGGGCTCTAATCGCCTTATCATTGATGGATTCAGCCCTAAGTTTCATGCTCAAATTAAGAACACGTCATCACTCAATTATGCCAATATCGAGTTAAGGCCAAAAGGGATCATTGTACACCTGACACAAAACTTAGAACGCTTTGCTTGGGTCATCCCATTCTATCGGTTGGTTATATACAACAACGCGACCTTCAGTATTCATAGTGACGGCCAATTTCTCCAATTAAGAAAGGACAAGCATTACCGCAGCGCCAAAAGATTTATAGAACACATGGCGCAAGCTAAAATTGATTTTTTAAATCTCGATTATTACCAAGGATAAACATCCCTCTGTTTTATTAATGGATATACAAACCATAAATATCCTTGCCGATTACAAATCGTTTTTTTTAAGCTAGGCCCATCCTAACATATTCAAAACCACTAGAGATAGAATCCATAAAACATAAGCGCATTTGAGCAGGTTTGCTTGAAGGCATCAATCTCAATCGTACTATTTTGATAAAAAAAACCCACAGACTATGCCTGTGGGTCTTTTTTAAGAATTAATGTAGTTCTGTTAACGCTTCACTAATTTGAGATTAGCTACGGAGCCTTCACGGAAGACACGAACAAAATATGTTCCTGAGGCTAGGCCTGTCACATCCACTTGGGCTTGGTTGCTGTTCACTGTCATATTTTGAACGGATTGCCCAAGAATATTACGGATCTCAAGTTTCTCAATTGGTGCGTTAGACGCCACGGTAAACTGGTGCTCCGCTGGGTTTGGATACAAACTAAGCCCCATTGATTCTTGGCTTGTGACACCAAGCACTCCTGCTACAGTAAAAGTAAATGGCTGAGAGAACTCACCCTGAGCACATTGTGTATTGCCCCGCACGCGCCACCAGTAGGTGTATCCTTCTTGCATGCCTAAGACCAAGGATGCATTAGACGTACTACTCTGAGCGAATTCAACATCAGTAAAGTCACTATTTCTAGAAACTTCTAAGTCGTAACTGGTCACAAATTGACCCTCATCGGTCCAAGATAATGAATATACGATCGGTATGTCAATAGCTTCATCAGCAGGAACTAATAAATCTGAAACCGGCACATCTGCACTAGATGTACCGAGCACGGTAATCACCACAGGAAATTCTTGTGTTTCGTTCACGCCAATAACACTTACCATAAAGGCATAGTCTCCCATGCTCAGGTTATTGATTCCAGTAAGCTCTAAAGTACTGGTGCCTTCTGTATTCATTGTGGGGTCAGAAAACACCCCCGTCACACCCGATGGCAGACCAGAAGTGCTGAATGTAACCCCATCGGTATATCCATTTAAGGGCAAAAAGTCAACCGCTACAGTTGCTGTGTCATCGCCTTCACATCCAAAAACACGTCCATTGTGTGTAGAAGCAAAGAAATCGTTCACATCTAATCCCGTAATTATAATGGATACGGCTTGTTCTCCATCAAAAAGATTAGCGGTCTTGTGGCTTATAGAAACAAAATACGCGCCTAAGGCTCCGGGGATTTCAATCTTTTCAATATTATCAACGATATTATCACCAGTAGTAGCCGCAGCCGCAAAGTTGGCTGGATCTAATTTCCATGGCTCGTAAACTGTCCCGTTTGTTGCGGTCAAACGCAGGTCCAAGTCATTAATAAGCATTGGTGTAGGATCATCTTCACTACTAGCATTACCCGGCAACATAACACCTGGTGCATCCGTCCAAGTGATCGAGGCCATCAAATCATCTGTTCCATTAGCATTCACGGCAAAACTCATTGTTTCACCTGAAGCCAATGCATCTTCGATAATAAAAGATCCTGTATTCATCGCACTTATAGCTTCGGCACCACGTTGCACATTGAGCAAGCCCCAACCAAATCGATAATCTGGGCCATCAGCAGAACCAGTTTCATCGGCCGTATGAAGTGCTAAACCTCTCAATGAGGCACTGGTCATATAGCTATTATTTAATTGATTGTAGTGTTGTTGCAGTAAAATCAAACTGCCTGCCACGTTTGGACTGGCCATTGATGTTCCACTATAATTAGCATAAGCTTGATCAGATCCAGCTAAGGACGAATACATATTGACGCCTTTACCAGATATATCTGGTTTCACACGGCCGTCGTCTGTTGGTCCCCAGCTGCTAAAGCTAGACATACCTACACTATTGGGGCCAGTGTAGTTTAGTACTTCAAAAACCGCAGCGACAACTAAGTTATTTTTAGCAGTCCCCATATCCGTAAGGTAGTCAAAACCACTATCCCCAGTATTTACGCCACTTTGACGATCATTTCCTGCAGAAACCACTGGCAAATAATATGGAGCGTTATAGGTGATATTGTCCATTCCTCGAGCATCTCCGTCATAATATCCTAAACGCCACAAAGGCAAGTTTTGAATACCTGCTCCATAAGAATGATTTGAGACCAATAAGCCCTCACCTGCTGCTGTAATCATTTCTGGGTAATCACTGAACCAATCGTATGCCCATAAGGTTCCCTCGGGTAGCATCCCTTTGGCCGCACCATTAACAACATCTCCATTACCAATCATTGTCCCAGCGACGTGTGTTGCATGATCACCTGTACCTGCCGCGCCGTCTCTTTGGTCCACGCGTCCATCAAGTAATTGATGTGTCCCGCGAACGCCGCCACCATCCCACTCTCCGACGATCATATTCTCACCGTTGAGGTCAAGATTAGAGATTCCTCCTGTATGTAAGGTATTGGCTCTAGTGGTTATTCCTCCTTCGCGATTATGCGTCACGCGATACTTCGGGCGTCCGTCTTCATAAACGCCAATCAAAGAGGCCATAGCACCTGCTTCAGACTCTATGGTCATAGGCCAATTATAAATTGCGGCCAACTCAATCGCACGCGCTTTGCTTTGTGCTTCAGTGTTGGTAAATTCTGTTTTCAGCGCCTCTAATTTATCCATATCGTAATGGCTTACAATCTGTGCGCGCTCGGCTGGGGTTTGGGCCACCGCAAAAGCAGAAACCAAAACAAGAGCCATAAAAATTTGTGTTGTTTTTGTCATCTTATTTTTTTTTCTAAATTACAAAACAAATCCATATTGGACAATGCTTGTCTCATGAATTTAACATTGATCAGAGGCTAACAGAGCAACTGCGCCAAGTAGAGCACTGTTCATCGTGGGGCTTTGGCGCAAAGCAAAATGATCCAGCTGTTTTTTATAAGGAAATGCGGCGATAGAAGACGCCAACGAGGCAGAGAAGAATGGCCACGCCTTTACAATAGAGCCTCCGAAAATGACGCCCTCAGGCGCCAATAAAGAAAGGACCACTTTAACTGCCTCGCCCAGGTGGTGCCCATAAGTCTTATAGGCTTCAAGCGCAAAAGCGTCACCTTGCTGGGCCCTGATGTAGAGCTCAGCAGCAGAGGCTTCATAATTATTAGTGAAGAAGAAGCTCGCTGTATACTGCTCAATAATTCCCTTTTTATAGGGCAACATACCAAGCTCTCCAGCACCGCTAAGCACTCCTTTATAAAGCTGATTATTAATGACAATACCCATGCCTAAACCAGTCCCCAAAGTAATACCTACAAAGTTTTTCCAATCTTTGGCTGCGCCATAGCGGAGTTCGCCGAATGCAAAACAATGGGCATCATTATTGAGCATCACAGGCACCTTAAATTGTTTGTTCATGATTTCGGCCAGCGGCAAACCACACCAAGCAGGAATATTTTGTAAGTCCACGATCAGGCCCCGCTCAGAATCCACAATACCGGGAACCCCAACGCCAATACCCATTATATCCTCTCGCCACAGATCCTTTATCCCCGCAAACAATTGAATCAACAGTGTTTTCGACGCGACTTTTGGATCGATTTCTATATTTCTTTCTTGCGTCACCGTTCCTTCCACCACAAGGCCATACTTAAATGAAGAAGCCCCAATATCAATACCTAAATACACTGCATCATTCATATGATCAATTCGTTAAATTGTTTTATTTTGAATCAGGGGCTTAGACCAAAAGCCAATAGATAAGATATAGGCTAAAGGAATCATAAGACCAAAGAGCGCCCACTTCAGACCAATAACATCTCCAACTAATCCAATGATTAGGGGAATGATCGCACCACCTGCTATTCCGGTGCAGAGCAGTCCCGCCATAGCACCGTGGTGTTTTGGCACTGAATTAAGCCCTAAAGCAAAGATGATAGACCACATCACAGAAATCGTAAAGCCTAAGGCTGAAAAAGCATAAACCGCCCAGTGTGATGGGCCAAATAAAGCAATGAGCAGCCCCAAAAAGGTAGCTAAGCTCGCATAAATCAGCACCCGCTTACTATCCATTAATTTTAGGAGCAGTAGTCCCAAGATACAGCCTGCAGTGAGCATGGCCCAAAAATAGGACACGGTTTGTGCCCCAATTGTTTCAGGATTAAAACCATGATATTCTAACAAAAATGGAGACAACCAATTACCGACACCTTGCTCAAAACCCACATAACAGAATATCCCTGTAAAATAAAGCAAGGCCTTACGGTCTTTGAAGACTTCCTGATACATGGCCCAAGAAGTCGAAGATTCCTTTGGTTGCGACGCCTTAACCGGATAAGTCACGTAGTGAGACACCACCAACAAAACCATGCTCATAAGGCCGAAAACAATATATAAGGAGACCCAAGACTTGTCAACAGAAACCCATTGCCCCATCCATTGTGAGATGCCCCAAACATCACTTTTTGGATTCACAAAAAAAACATAAAGCATGGGACTGAGAAAAGACGCCAAGCCAAAGACCAATTGTGCCACGACCGAATTAAACGCAAAATGCTCTTCACCACCAGCCACACGCAGCATGGGGTTAATGATCACTTGCAGTATAGCCATGGCACTGCCCAAGACGAACAGAGTGACGACAAATGCCCCATAGCTCTGATCAATAACAAAAAACAAGCACCCCAAAAAGATCACCACAAAAGAGACCTTCAAGAGCCTTTTGTCAGAATAACGCTCTGCAAGAAATCCGGCGGGAATCGACATGACGGCGTAGGCTATAAAAAATGAAAAAGGCAATAATCCTACTTCGGATAAGGACAAATCATAACTGTCCTTGACCGCAACAATTATGGAATTCAAAATATTTGTGATGAAAGAAATCACAAAAAACACTAACAAAACCAACAGGACGATATTATAGTAAAGGGACGCTCTTTTCATAAAGATGATCAGTAATTATTCTGCTTTTGCCTAAAAATAGTCATTCCTGAAGAAATAATATCTGGACCAGAGGTTAACTTTTTGTTGGATCTAATCTCATCCCCTGAAAACCGAAGTTAAATATAGCCGAGCATTTTCAAAACTATGATATAAATCCTATTTTCGCACAAAATCGATCTCGGATGAAATTTCTTTTTGCTTTATGTTTTATTTTTTGCTTCACCCAGACCCACCATGCCCAACGATCCAATTATGAATTGGTTTGGTCCGATGAGTTTGATTACAACGGTGCTGTCGATCCCGAAAAATGGCATCACCAAACACAATTGCCCAACGGACAAAGTTGGTATAATGGTGAAATCCAGCATTATACTGATCGCATAGAGAATGCTTTTGTAAGCGAAGGCACTTTAAAAGTGATGGCAAAAAGAGAAACCTACACCAACCAGGGCGTTACTAAGGACTTCACCTCTGCACGGCTCAATAGCAAGTTTTCCTTTACTTATGGAAAAATTATCACCAAGGCCAAATTACCTTTCGGACTAGGCACCTGGCCCGCCATTTGGATGCTCGGCAAAAACATCATTGAACCCGGAGGCTATTTCTCAAGTACCCACGGCACAACCTACTGGCCAGCTTGCGGTGAAGTTGATATTATGGAGCATTGGGGCAATAATCAGAACTATATTTCAAGTGCCATACACACCCCATCAAGCTATGGCGGAACGGTCAATGTAGCTGGGCGATATGTATCTGACGTATCCAATGAATTTCACGAATACACCCTAGAATGGGATGAGCAACGTATGGTTTTTTCAGTCGATAATATCGTACATTATATCTACCAGCCTGGCACCCAGAATATGGAAACCTGGCCCTTTGATGCGGACCAATATATGTTGTTTAACGTCGCCTTATTGCCCGAAATCATCTCCACTAACTTTACAGAGGATGCTATGGAGGTGGATTACATCCGTATCTATCAAAACAACCTCGGGACAGGCGCTTTAGAGGATCCCACGGCAAAGCCTTGGCACCCCAACCCTACGCTGGATAACATAACCCTAGTGGATGCAACTGATTATGTCGGCGGCTCGGCTCGCATTTATGCTATTGACGGCACCTTAATGCAATCATTTAAAGTGTCCGATGCCTTTATTAACCTGGATATGACCCCCTATTCAAGTGGACTTTATTATATCGTTCTGCAATTCCAGCAATATTACAACACCAGTAAAGTGATTAAGTTATAATGCAAAAAAAAAGGCTTCCGATGGAAGCCTTTTTTTTACATTATCTATCAAGAATATCCATCCATTAATCATAGAATTCAACCACCCCTGTAGCGATGTCATACATGGCTCCGATAATTTTAATTTCGGCGTTATCTTCCATTTCCTTAATGATTTCACTTCGTTGCCTGATATTTACCAAGGTCATCTCCACGTTTTTCTTAGAAACGGCATCCACAAATTCAAGATTTGAAGAATTACGCAGTTCGGCCTCTAGGGGTTTTTCCACCGCATCAACAGCCGGTTCAATTTTTTTGATGAGTGCCGTCAGATTTCCTAACCGCGCATGATCACAGGCCCCCTTTATGGCGCCGCAACTGGTATGCCCTAGTACAACGATGACCTTTGTTCCAGCAAGTTTTGAGGCAAATTCCATGCTGCCCAAAATATCTTCGTTGACAAAGTTACCGGCAATTCGAATGCTGAAAATATCCCCAAGCCCTTGGTCAAAAACCAATTCAGCGGAAACCCTTGAATCAATACAACTCAATATTGTAGCAAAAGGAAATTGTCCTTCTGCCGTAGCATTGACTTGTTGGAGTAGGTTTCTATTGGCTTTTAGATTATTTTGAAAGCGCTCATTTCCTTCTTTTAAGAAATTTAAGGCCTTATCTGGTGTCATGGTCAATTGTGTTTCACTTGTATGTGCTTTCATAATGTTTATTTGTTTTGATATGATTTTGAATAGAAAAATTCGGTATAGTTATCTGCATTAACAACAAATCCCTTTTCTGAGATAAGTTTTATCTCAATGTTTTTCAGACGTGCTTTGATCACAAAATCATTCAGAATCTCAATGATATCGTGGTCAAGATAACGCGTTTTTCGCACATCCAATTCCAATTGTGTATTTTCATTTAAATTATTTAATTCCTTCAGTATAGCCCCTTTGTTGATGAAAGTCACCTCCTCTGCCAAAGCCATTCTGATTTTTGAGACGCCATTACTGTTATCCTCAATATGCAAGAAATGACTGTTCTGGTAACTCTTGACCAGAATAACCACAATACCTACGGCCAAACCAATACCAATACCCGTCAACAAATCCGTAAATAGAATGCCCATGACCGTTGTTATGAAGGGAACAAACTGCTTCCAACCCAGATGATACATCGTCTTAAACAACGCAGGCCTTGCCAATTTATAGCCCACCACCAATAAAATAGAGGCCAATACCGAAAGCGGAATTTGGTTGAGTAATTGAGGTATCAGCAGCACAGAAATCAACAAAAAGAATCCATGAATAATCGCAGAAAGCTTGGTCTTACCCCCGGACTGAATATTGGCAGAGCTCCGCACAATGACCTGGGTCACAGGCAATCCACCGATAAAGCCAGAAATCATATTCCCGACCCCTTGGGCCCAAAGCTCACGATTGGTTGGGGTTACATTCTTATCGGGATCCAAACGATCCGTCGCTTCGACACAAAGTAAGGTTTCTAGACTCGCCACAAGAGCAATTGTAAAAGCCGTCACCCAAACATCAACCCTTAAAAATGCGTCAAAATTAGGCAACATAAATTGACCGAAAAAGCTCTCCAAGCTATTGCTTACAGGGACATTCACCATGTTTGTTGCATCAATATTTAAAGGCGTTCCTTGGGTAAATCCGACATAAAAAACGCCAAAAACTACGGCAAGAAAGGGTGCCTGAATCCATTGAACAAATCCAGGTAATTTGGCTTTGATCTTGTCCCAAAACAACAATACCACCAGCGAGATCATAGCAATCAACGTTGCACCTAAACTCAGCGCATTAGTCGTTTTTAAAATTTCACTAAATGTATTCTCACCATCGACTTGAAAAAAGGCAAAATCACCTTCGGGAGCCGCATCATAACCAAAAAAGTGAGGGATTTGCTTCAGAATAATGATCAGGCCAATACCCGTAAGCATCCCTTTGATGACCGCTGAGGGAAAATACAGTCCGATAATGCCCGCTCTAACCAGGCCAAGAATAATCTGTAATGCCCCCGCTATAACCACAGCGGCCATGAAGTTTTGGTAACCTCCTAAAGCCGTTATTGAGGCAAATACAATAGCCGCAAGGCCTGCAGCTGGTCCGCTAACCCCAATTTTTGAGCCACTCAAAGCACCAACAACAATTCCGCCGATAATACCAGAGATAAGCCCAGAAAATAAGGGCGCGCCACTGGCTAAGGCAATACCCAAACACAAGGGTAATGCCACGAAAAAGACGACAATACTTGCCGAAAAATCATTTTTAATATTTTTAAACATAAATAAGGTTTTGGTCGCGTAAAGCGATCAGTTATAAAAATTTCTAAAAGACTGAAGTAACCTTAAATAAATTCTGGGGGGAGCATAATTGTGTCGGGATAGCCTTGATGAACTTGACGGACGACATCCCTGTAGGTGGCCTGAATATCTTTAAACTCAGAAAACTGAAGATCAAATTTCAAGTCAGCGATGAATTCTTCCTTAACGTCATCAGTCCATTCCAGACTTGATTCCTTTTCATTTTCATCTTCAACGGTCAACCATTGAATAAGCGCCTTGTCATCAGCCACGAAATGCATCAATACCGAAGGCGTTAAAAACACGCTTAAAAAGAAAACAGCGAAAAGTATCCTGAGGCTTCTGGGCACAGTTATTTTTTTTTGCAAATATATAATAGTGGGGGCATAAAAATTATAAGATTCTGTTAAATTCAATTGACTTTTTTAACCCTTATTGTTAGCAAAAAATGAACTTAAGTCAGTGCCCTATTATTAGATTCTATAACCCCATTATTTCAAGGGAATTACTGTCAGAAAACAAAAAAATGTATCTTTAGCCATCAAATTTCTGAACATGACCAAGAAACTATTTTTACCAACGATTCAAAGTGCCCTGTTCCTTTTCTGTCTGATCGCTATGGCACAAACGCCCGAATCGACTCCTAGAGAAAAATATGCGGCAACCATCACCTCCGAGGATCTCTCCGAGCTACTTTACACCGTGGCATCAGATTCTATGCAAGGCCGCATGACCGGAACGGAAGGTCAAAAAATGGCAGCTGACTTTCTGCAAAACTTTTATAAGGCGCACCGTATAGCAACTGCTCCAGGCATGGACCATTATTTTCAAGAAATTCCTGCTACTTATTTTACGCGCATGAAAAACCCCGTGAGTTCTGAAAATGTCCTGGCTTATATTGAGGGTTCAGAATTACCCGATGAAGTTGTCGTGCTTTCGGCACATTATGACCACGTAGGCATGGAGGGCGACACGATCTATAATGGCGCAGACGATGATGGCAGCGGTACTGTCGCCTTGTTGGAAATCGCTGAAGCCTTTCAAATGGCCAAAGACCAAGGATACGGTCCTAAGCGGTCTTTACTTTTTCTACATGTCACAGGCGAAGAGATTGGTCTTTATGGGTCACGCTATTATACCGAAAACCCCATTATTCCGATAGCACAGACACTCTGTGATCTCAACACAGATATGATCGGACGCATTGACCCACTCAAAGAAGGCAATGAAAATTATATATACCTCATTGGAAGTGATAAACTCAGTCAATCACTGCATGACTTATCTGAAGAAGTAAATAAGACCTATGTTCAATTGGAATTAGACTATACCTTTAATGCCGATGACGACCCAAATCGCTTTTATTACCGTAGCGACCACTATAATTTTGCAGAAAAAAACATCCCTGTAATATTTTATTTTAACGGCGTGCACCAAGACTATCACAAACCAACTGATACGCCAGACAAAATTAATTATCCACTTATGGCAAAGCGCACCCGTTTGATTTTTCACACGGCTTGGGAAATCGCCAATCGTGAAGGGCGTATTTATGCCGACAAGCGCACTGAATAAGGTTTTATCCATCCGCTAAAAAGAAAACCCCCGATCTAGCGATCGGGGGTTTTTATCTTATGGGTGGAAGACGGGATTCGAACCCGCGACCCTCGGTACCACAAACCGATGCTCTAAC
>JABMNG010000143.1 GCA_013205275.1 Methylophilales bacterium
ACGATTAGAAGTATTATGAAAGATCTTGAGGAGGAAGGTTTTATCATTAGCCCTCATACCTCATCTGGAAGGATTCCAACCCAAAAAGGCTATCGTTTTTTTGTAGACAGTCTCTTAACCGTTCAGTCACCCAATGCAAAAGAAGTTAATGCGTTAAAGAGTTTAATTGTCTCCGACAAACAAAATTTTAGCAACGCAGTTGCAGACACACTCTCTGAGCTAACTAAATTTGCTGGGGTAGTAATGATTCCAAAAGCAAAAAAGATCACCTATAAACACATCGAATTTTTAAGTCTTTCAGATAAAAGGGTGTTGGTAATTATTGTTACCGCTGATGGCGGGGTACAAAATCGAGTTCTTTTTACTAATGAAAATTATGACAGGGAAACCCTATTAGAGGCATCCAATTATTTTAATCAAAAATTTCAAGGGTATTCAATCGACGAAGCAAAAGCAAAAATATCAAATGAACTCAAAACAATGAAAAGTGAAATGATTAATTTAATGACATCAGCAATTGAATCGTCTGCTGAGGAAATGAAAAATGATAATATCGTCATCTCTGGCCAAGGAAACTTGCTCGGATCAGCTGAATTATCTCAAAATGTCTCAAGCATAAAAAAAATCATAGAGGTATTTGAAAAAAAATCTGCATTACTTAATCTTTTGGATAAAAGTTACCAAGCAGATGGAATTCAAATTTTTATTGGCCAAGAATCTGGGTATCAAGCTCTGGACGAATGTAGCGTGATTACTGCCCCTTATCATGCTAACGGAGAGATTCTAGGTATGATTGGAGTAATTGGGCCCACTCGAATGGCTTATGAAAGAGTTATTCCAATTGTCGACATCACTGCTAAACTATTGAGCAATTCTATTCAATCAATCAAATAAAAATATGAGCTACTACCAACCTGAGCCAAAATATGAGCATGGAGATCCCCCAAGAATTGGCATTATCCTTGCTAATCTTGGAACCCCAGACGCCCCAAATAAAAAGTCTGTAAAAAAATATTTAGGTCAATTTCTGATGGACAAGAGGGTTGTTGAGATACCTCGATTTATATGGTGCTGGATTTTGCATTGCATTATTTTGGTATTTAGGCCGAGTGCTTCAGCAAAAAAATATCAACAAATTTGGACCAAACAAGGTTCGCCCCTTTTGGTTAACGCTAGTAAGCAAGCTACATTACTTCAAAAACAATTAATGAAGGACTTCAAAGAGCCAATAGAGGTTTCTCTAGGAATGAGTTATGGCAATCCCTCAATGAAAAATGCATTTGAAATATTAAAAAATAAAAACTGCACTAAAATTATTCTTCTGCCCCTATATCCCCAGTACGCTGCATCTTCATCTGCTTCTGCAATGGACAGTTTGTGGCGTGTATTGTTAAGAAGCAGAAATGTACCAGCAATCAGAACTATTCGAAATTACCATGATCACCCAGCGTACATTAATGCACTAAAAGAGTCTGTCATTAACTTTTGGAAAGTAAATGGAAGGCCTACAAAATTAGTAATGAGTTTTCATGGGATTCCGAAGCGCTCTTTAATGCAAGGAGACCCCTATCATTGTGAGTGTCATAAAACCGGTCGTTTGTTGGCTGAATCGTTAGGGCTGATGAGTGAAGAGTATCTAGTTTGTTTTCAATCAAGGTTTGGAAAGGCTGAGTGGTTAAAGCCATATTTTGCAGATACCATTAAAAAACTTGGCATTGAAAAAGAGAAAAATATACATGTTATATGCCCAGGATTTTCAAGTGACTGCCTAGAAACATTAGAGGAAATAAATATGGAAGGAAAGGCCATTTTTAAAGAGCACGGAGGTGGAAAGTATCAATATATTCCTGCGCTTAATGACAATCCCATCTGGATTAAATCCATGTCTGAAATTTTAAGGTCTCATCTTGGTGGCTGGGTTGATGATCAGTGGTCAAAAACTAAAGAAAAAAAATCTACCCTGGCCACAAAAAAACAATACGAAAAAATTAACAAAAACATATGATTATTCTTACGGGTGGTGCTGGAATGATAGGGAGCATTATAGCCTGGCACCTCAATACAATCCTTCATGAAGAACGGTTTGTTATCGTTGATGAGTTAATTCATCCAGATCAAGAAAAAAATTTTAAAAAACGTAAATTTTCCGAATTTGTCCACAAAGATGAATTACATAAATATCTAAAAAATAATAACAAAGTCTCCGCCATTATTCACATGGGTGCTATCAGCGCAACAACAGAAACTAACTTCAATCGTCTGTTAAATTCAAATATCCGATACAGCCAAATGCTATGGAATTGGTGTGCCTTGAATAACGTCCCGTTTATTTATGCCAGCTCGGCCGCAACCTATGGTTTGGGTGAAAATGGTTATAATGACAGCGAAAGTCAAATTAATAATTTAACTCCGCTAAACGGTTACGGATATTCCAAACAATTTTTTGATCAATGGGTCCAGCAACAGATTACTACGGGAGCAACAAAGCCGCCACAATGGTGTGGTTTAAAGTTTTTTAACGTTTACGGACCAAACGAGTACCATAAGGGAAGAATGGCAAGTGTGGTATACCATGCATTCAATCAATATCAAAAAGAAAACGAAGTGAGGCTTTTTAAAAGCGATCGACCAGATTTTTCAGACGGAATGCAGTTGCGAGACTTTGTGTACGTTAAGGACGCAGTTGAATGCGTTATTTATTTATTAAAAAATCATCAAATTTCTGGAATATTTAATATTGGAACAGGTAAAGCTGATTCCTTTAAAAATCTAGGGTTATCTGTAGTTAATAACTTAGGTGGCGATAGCTCAGCAATTAAATATATTGACCTGCCATCAGACCTAAAAAACAAGTACCAGTACTTTACTGAGGCAAATATTGATAAGATAAGAGGTCATGGATTTAAACATCAATTTATGACCCTGTCGGAAGGTGTGTCAGATTATGTACAAAATTATTTACTGCAAAAGGACATGTATGCCTAATATTACTAATCAAACTGGCTACGGCACATAAGCCTATGGAAAAAAGTATTATTGAAAAGATAAAAATAAATTTTACCAATAATGGCCAATGGTGCCTAGTTATAGGTGATCTGATGTTAGATCAATATATTTTTGGGGAAATTACTCGCATATCACCTGAAGCACCCATCCCCATTCTTAAAAAAGAAAAGCAACATTTCCGAATGGGAGGTGCAGCAAATGTTGCAGCAAACCTTAGTGGGCTGGGAATTAAAACTACTATTGCGGGCGTAATAGGAAACGACCAGAACGGAGACCGCCTAACTCAGCTTCTTAAAGAAAAATTAATTTCTTGTAGGGGCGTTATAAAAAGAAAAATTCCTACCACCACTAAAACTAGGATCATTAGCGGGCAACAGCAAATCATTAGAATTGATGAGGAGGAAATTGTTGCTCCTTTATCAAAAAAAGACATTGAAAAAATTATTAGTCTCATCAAGCAAAAACCCTCAATCATAATAGTTTCCGATTATGCAAAAGGCTTTATTTCAGAAGCGCTTATGAAGCCAGTTATCAAGGCAGCAAAACAGTTGCAAATTCGTATTATTGTCGACCCTAAAGGGGATAGCCTCGAAAAATATAGAGGCGTGACAGCAATAACCCCGAATAAAAATGAGGCGTACACCCTCACAGGTAACTCATCTAAAGATGAGCTTCTTCTTGAAAAAAATCTTAAAAAATTAAGAAAGCAGTTTGATATTGAATTTATAGCGATGACACAAGGCGAGCTTGGGATCAAATTAATGTCTGAAAAAGTTACTCAAACTATTCCAGCATCAAAACTTAAGCAGATCTTTGATGTGTCGGGAGCAGGTGACACTGTTATTTCTACGTTAGCAGCAGGTATGTTGGCTGACTTGAGCATCCAAGAGTCATTAGAGATAGCAAATATTGCAGCAGGTATAGTAATAGGGAAAATCGGAACGATTCCAATTGAAAAAAATGAATTAATTGCTGAACTTGAAATTGAAAATCACGAGCAAAAAAATAAACTATTCACTGAAAAATTTTTAATAAATGAATTAAAAAGACGTCAGGCAATGAATGAGAAAATTGGATTTACTAATGGCTGCTTCGATATTCTACATGCAGGTCATGTTACCTACTTAGAGCAAGCCAAAAATAAGGTAGATTTTTTGATTGTTGGGCTTAATTCCGATAGCTCAGTAAGGAAATTAAAAGGAGCTAACCGACCCATTATCAATGAAATAGATAGAGCAAGGGTCCTTTGCAGCCTCCAATCTGTTGATGCCGTTATTATTTTTAGCCATGAAACTCCTATTAATTTAATTAATATAATTAAGCCAAATTTATTAATTAAAGGAAATGATTACTCCGTCAGTGAGGTTGTTGGGCATAAAGAAATTAAAAAATGGGGAGGGAAAGTAGAGCTTGTTGCGCTTTTACAGGGCCGGAGTACAACTAAAATAATTAAAAAGCTAAGTTAAAGTAAGTCACTTATACTGCTTATAGACTCAACACCATACAACTTACAAATTAATTCCCATTCTTCTAAGTCTGTCCAGTTAGAGACAAAAAGAAAGTCTAAATTATATTTCTTTGCTGTCTCTATATCGTAGAGTGAGTCGCCGAGAAATAATGCTGGATGAAATGTATTTGTTGAAAGATGGTCATCAATTATTTCATGTTTAGATTTAGGGCTACCAAATATTCCTCCGTCAAAAAAATGATCAATCTTTTTTTCTAAAAATAAATACCTTAGTTCTTCCTGATCCCCTCCTGACGCAATAATCCATGAAGCTCCTTGCGTCTTTTCCCTTAGCTCTTTTAAGCCTGAAGCAATCTCACAATTTTTTAAAAGTTGAATGACTTCATTATTCAAACTTTCAATTAAAAAATCCATATCAACTTTAGTTA
>JABMNG010000144.1 GCA_013205275.1 Methylophilales bacterium
GGGAAAAAACCCTGTTTCATCGAAGGTGTCATTAAGGGATACCAAGAGACAATCACAAAAAAAATTCTATGTACGCTAATTCAAGATGACCATATAGATACTAAATTAATCACCCAAAAAGATGATAATTTCATAACAGATTTTGGTCCTTTCAAAAAAAATTCGCTTAACAGGGAAGTCCCTTATACTTTATTGGTCCACAAATTTCATCTGTGGCATAAATTTTCCTCTGTACTATTCAGCAGTATAAATTTCATACCCTATTGCAGGCATGACGATGTAATGATTAGCTTCTCCAATACTAATGGAACGGTAGGACCTCATTCCGATTCTTATGATGTGTTTCTTTTTCAAGGGTCCGGAGAAAAAAGTTGGTCTATAGGGAACCCTGATAATAAATTTGATTTGCCTTCTGAGGTGAAAACACATAGAAAATTTAAGGCTAAATATGAATTTGTAGCTAAGGCTGGTGATATCATTTATGTTCCTCCCAACACTCCTCATTACGGCATTGCTAATACCGATAACTGCATTACATATTCGATTGGATTCCGGTCTCCATCAAACCATGATATTAAGCAGCGATTTCTTGAGTTTATTATGGACAGGGAGCCTGAAAAATTAATTTTTTATAATGATGCTCGCGCATTAGCCTTATCTGCAAAAGCGAAGCTTCCAACTACGTTAATAAAATTTATAAACGAGGAATGCAAATCTACATTAAAAAAAATTGATACTAGTTTATTTGTTGGGGAATTTATGTCTGAACCAGATATCAATACTATCTTTAAAAAGAAAAAGCACTCTATTGATAAGCTTATAAAAGCAAAGTTAAATCAATGTTTATATTTAGATCCAGAATCAAGAGGCATTTATTTCGATAACCAATTCTTTATTAATGGCATTAGGCTACCTGTTAAAAAAATGCACTCTACGTTCTTTAAGGATTTTTTTGATAAAAAACAGGTTGCTGTTAATTTTTCTAATAACAATATTGGCCTCAATGAGCTAATTTTACAGTTACTCAACGACGGCTTTATTCAACTCCATTCAACAAGATTTCTGTTTTAAACGGCCAACCAATTTAAACCGTCTTTTTGATCTATTACCTTTATTACCTCCATTTCTTTATTAGTAGCCTCAGCAATTAGTTGTCTTACTAAATTTTCGTCATTATTTTTTTCACTAAGATGAGCTGCGGCAATCCAACTAATTCCCTTATGATTTATAGCCTTTAGTAACCTAATAGCCTCCATATTCTCAAGATGACCATACATCCCGCCAATTCTATCTTTAAGGCTTTGGGGGTAATCAGAATTATTTAACATCTCCTTGTCGTGATTACATTCAATGACAAGCGCCGTTATTTCTTTTAATGTTTTTATTAAATAATTTGTAACAAAACCAAGGTCAGTAATAATTGCCAGGCTTTTGGAGTTCGACTCAAACATAAACTGAAACGGTTCTCTTGCATCATGTGGAACGGGTATTGGTGTTATTTTTAACTCATTTATACTGAAAGGTTTGGTGTTATGAATAAAGTTAAATAAAATATTATAATTTGTATTAATTTTTTTTTGAGCCATCTTAAAAGTTCCGTGGCTAAGATGGATCGGTATATTATATTTATTGGAAAGACTAAAGGCTCCCTTAATATGATCTTCATGCTCATGGGTTATAAGAATGGCATCAAGTTGGTCGGGATGTATACCATAACGATCCAAGCGACTAATTGTTTCATTTAAACCAAAACCACAATCAATAAGAAGCGTTGTGTTACTTTCCTGAACAACAAATGAATTTCCGGCGCTGCCACTTCCAAGGGCACAAAATTTCATTATTTAAGATGTTCATAAATAATTTTCAGTATCTTCTGCGCCTCTGGAGTATTATTTTTTTTCTCATCTGGATAATCAATATAAACTTTTGCTCCACTTTCGAGGGGTAGTATTCGAATGCGGTAGCGTACCTCATCCTTATCAAGCTTCACTCCTTTGTCTTTTTCATCAGGCGCGCCCCAATTAAGAAGGTTGGTCCAGCTTTGTTTGTCTGAAGATGCCTCTTCTTTCTCGGGCAGCTGATCTTTGGCTTCTTTTGAGTCCCCTTTCTCTTGGGGTGACTCTGGCTCATCATCCCTCCAGAACGCTAATGAATCTAAAATTCCTTCATCTTTTTTCTTTGGGCCGCTTGGAAGCTCTATATTCTTATATTTCACGTATAAGATTCCATCGCTTCTATTTTTATCCTCTGTTACAAACCCAATTATATCTAGAGCCAACGTGAGTCTTCGCCATGACCTATCAAAGGGATCGAAGAGCTTTATGTAGCTTTCATTTTCTAGGGCAATAAATTCAGCCCTCTGTTGAGCTACAGGATTATTTACTTTTTGTTTGGCATCTAGATCTGAAGATCCAAGTTTTATCATTAAGCGCTTAAGTAACTCTGAGTCAATCTCATAATCATCTAACTTTCTGTCTTCCGACATATCGAGACTTTCTTGTTTGTTACTGTCTGATTTGTATTCTGCAATATCATATACTTTATTTGTCCACGTTCCGTTTGCAGATCTTTCCTCCAAAATTCTTTGGTGTTCCGCAGTGCCAGATGTTGCTGATCTTTGCGACAAATAAATTTCAGTTGTACCTGGTTCTTGACCAGGCTCCACACGCGTTCTAAATTTTCTTCTATCTGCAAATCCTGACATGCTATCTAACCAAGCATCAAAACGTGAAAGAGCACCTGAATCTTTGCCAACAAGTTCAGATGTTTTAATCCACTCCGTTTCCATGACCCCAGTTCTTTTATTGGCTTGCTTTACCCCAAAACCCATATCCTCCCAAAATGCCCTAACATGAGGCCATAATGTTTCAGCGTCTTTATTAACGACTAGCCATCTTAGGGCGCCTGACTTGATGATCTTCATTCCATCAGGCTTGTCTATCAGTTTTACTACTTCAGGCTTAGAATTTTGTTTTTCTTTGTAATCTTTGTATGATTTTGCTTCTCCAGGAACGGAGAATGTTGTGCTGCCTTCTATTTCAGACAGGTCGGGTGGAATTTCTAATCGCCTAGCTTTCGATGAGCTTACATAATCAGGTTGTATAATTTTCTCAATAATTTCAGGCTCTTCTAGTCCAATTGCTGAACAGCCAACTAACATGGAAAATATCGAAATTGTTATAATTTTTTTCATTTAGACGATTCTAATCCTCGATTTAAAATTGGTATATTATTTGGATCGAGCTCCACTAAAGGGAGTCTCATATATTGCTTAATAAGGCCCATTTTTGTCATCATCCATTTGACCGGAATTGGGTTGGTCTCTATAAACATCGCTTTATGTAATATTTCTAATTTTTTATTTAATAGCTCCGCCTTAACAAATTGACTGTCTTTTGCTAGGTCACAGATTTCATGCATCATCAAAGGCCTGATATTAGCTGTCACAGATATGACTCCTCTTCCACCCTTCTGAAGATAATCTAAAAAAGTCAAATCATCTCCGCTAATAAA
>JABMNG010000145.1 GCA_013205275.1 Methylophilales bacterium
GTCTGTCTCCTCAATCTCGAAATGGATCTCCTCGATAACCTCCGTCACTAATTCTTTGTAACTAAATTGAAGTTGAGAAAGGTCTCTGCCCTCACCCACCGGAATTCCTTCCTCATCCAACAAAACATAATTGACCTTTAGGTGGGCAGGCAGTTGATCCACATCCTTATCCTCCAGCCTAAATTGAGTCTTTGTTTTTTTTCTGATGAAGGAAGTAAATTCAGAATTAAATGGTTGGCTAGTGTCTGCGTCGGTGAGGAGTTCTGTGACGACCTCCTGAAGTGATCCGCATTGATTTCTAATATCTTTGGGGAGGGCTTTTATTAAGGCAGTGACTTTTTCCCTAATCATGCCAGGGACCAACCAATCAAATAGCTCCGGCTTTAGCTGGCTCAATAAAGGGTAAGGAAAATGGATCGATAGCCCGTCCTGCTTTTCTCCGGGCTCAAAGTGGTACCTCAGCTGGAGAGGGGTATTGTTAATGACCTTAGAGTCTGGGTACTGTACTTCGTCGACCTGATCGGCACTTCTTTGCATTAAATATTCTTTAGTTAAAAATAAATGTTCCGGGACATTTTTCTCAACCCCTTTGCGCCAAAATTCAAAACCTGCTCCGTTGACAATGTCTTGTACAATTTTTTTGTCGTAGAACTGATAAAGAATGTCTTCGCTGATCAATATGTCCTGTCGACGAGACTTATGCTCGAGTGTCTCAATTTCTTGAATAAGCTTGATGTTGTGCTGCCAAAAAAGTCCAGGGCTTTCATAGCCCTTTTCAACCAAACCCTGTCGTATAAAAATTTGTCTAGATTGAACGGGGTCTATCGGACCAAAGTGAACAGTTCTTCCAGGGTCTATCATGAGGCCATAAAGAAAAAGCTTTTCAGTGGCATCAACACGACTTAACTTCTCGTTCCATCTTGGGTTGCTGTACTCAGAGTTGGTAAGGTGCTGAGCTAATTTTTCTATCCAAGAGACGTCTATCTTAGCCACACATTGGGCATAGAGCTTGCCCGTGTCTATAATCTCAGCGGCCAATATCCACTTGTAATTTTTGTTTCGGAAGAGTTTTGGACCAATTAAAAACTTAATGCTCCTGGTGCCTTTGTACTCATAACCTTCAGCATCTTTAAACCCGATATTGCCTAACAAACCAGAGAGCAATGCCCGGTGAACCTGGTCGTAGCTTGCCTCTTTTTGGTTAGGTAAAAAATCTAATTCCTGGATAATTTGTAAAAGTTGCCTATGAAGCTCCTGCCATTCTCGCATTCGAGTAAATGACAAAAAATTCTTCTGGCAAAATATTCGAAGGGATTTGCTGGTCGTTCCTTTGCTTTCGGACTGCAAGCCCTTCCATAATCGTATAAAGCTCATAAAGCCCGACTCGGGATCATGAAACTTAAGGTGAGCAGCATCAGCCTGCTCTGTCTTATCAAGCGGCCTCTCTCTCGGGTCTGAAATGCTTAAAGCACTTATGATGAGCAAGGCCTCAGTCAAACAATTTTCTTTCTTAGCCTCCAATAAAATTCGACCTAGAGACGGGTCAATAGGTAATTTAGCAAGCTGAATACCCAGTGAGGTAATTTTATTTTCATTGTCTACCGCTCTTAATTCATGAAGGAGTTGGTAACCGTCTTGGATGAAACGATTTGCAGGCGCCTGCAAAAATGGGAAGCGGTCAACTGGGCCCAAGTTTAATGCTGCCATTTTAAGAATGACCGAAGCCAGCGATGTTCTTAAAATCTCCGGGTCTGTAAAAGCAGGTCTCTGCTTAAAATCATCTTCGTCATACAAGCGAATGCATGTTCCTGGCGCCACCCGCCCACATCGACCCGACCTTTGATTTGCAGAGGCTTGTGATATTTTTTCAACTAACAATTGCTCAATCTTAAGCCTTGGGCTGTAGCGAACAACGCGCGCTAAGCCTGCGTCGATCACATACTTAATTCCTGGAACCGTCAAAGAAGTCTCGGCAATATTAGTCGATAAGATAATTCTTCTTACACCGGATGTTTTAAATATTTTTTGCTGTTCGGCGACGGGGAGCCTGGAAAAAAGAGGGAGCACGTCAAACTCACCCTTCAATTGATCAATTAAAAATTTCTTGATGTCATGAATGTCTCTCTCGCCCGGTAAAAAAATTAATGCGTCACCTGAGCCTTTCGAGATCGAATGTATCGCCCTTAGTATTCCATCCTCCATCCCCTCTAAATCTTGATCATTAAGCTTTTTAAGGGGCTGGTAAATAACTTCTACCGGATAGGTCCTTCCTGATACTTGAAGGATGGGCGCGTCATTAAAGTGTGCAGAAAATTTATCGACGTCGATGGTTGCGCTGGTAATAATGATTTTTAGATCAGGTCGCTTAGGCAGTAAATTTTTTATATAGCCAAGCAAAAAATCAATATTGAGGCTCCGCTCATGGGCCTCGTCAATGATAAGTGTGTCGTATTGTCTTAGCTCTGGA
>JABMNG010000146.1 GCA_013205275.1 Methylophilales bacterium
AAATTACCTGTTTTGCAGCTTGCGCACCAATGCGGCCAAACTCAACAGAATCTATAGGCTCTTTTATTACATCACCTTCTAATTTTCCTTGTGCTCTTTCATCTTGAGGAGATATTTCTGCTTCTGGGTTTTCAATTAAGTCCTCAGAGACAATGGTCCAGCATCGAAATGATTGGTATTCGCCATTTTCTTTATTAATTTCAACTCGAATATCGACTCCTACATCATGCTTCTTCTTGGTAGCAGACGCTAAGGCTAACTCTAATGCTGTATATATGACATCCTTAGATACATTTTTTTCATGGGCTAGTGCATCTACAAGTAATAAAATCTCACGACTCATTTTTTTCTCCGGCTTGTTGTCTTTATAATTTTGGATCTAATCGAGCTTTATCAATTTGTTCAAAATCAATTTCAATCAATGAATTTTCTGATTCCAACAAAATAAGGTTACCTTTAACCCCTTTTAATATCCCACTAAAATTTCTTCTTTCTAAAATCGGCATACGGGTTTTAATCTTCACCCTCTCTTCTTTAAAGCGTTCATAATCCTCCAACTTCTTGATTACCCTGTCCACTCCTGGAGATGAGACTTCCAGTCTGTCATAGCTTATTTCCTCTTCTACCGATAAAACATGGTTCAACTGATTGCTTACTGAGACACAATCATCAATATTTACTGAATCTAATTTATCAATAAATACTCTCAAAAGCTGGCCATGATTAATGATTTCAAGATCAACCAATTCATAACCCAACTGGGTCACTGTTTTATCAATTAATTTCTCTAAATCTATGGCCAATTTACGTTACCCTCAAAACATCTACCCGCAAATAAAAAAAGGGCCCTAGGCCCATATACAACGGGCGAATTATATCAATATATTCAATAAATTGGAAGGAAATTCTTTAAGTCTTTTTTCTGAAAGGTATTAAGAAATAGTTACACGAGCAAATTTTCTTTTTCCTACCTGGATAGTCAATACTGTCGGCTTCGAAATAAGCTGTTTTGGGTCTTCAAACCTCTCGCCATTGACTTTAATTCCTCCACCATCGATTAAACGCATTGCCTCTGAAGTGCTGGAAACTAAATTAATCTGCTTTAATAGTTGAGGGATGGAAATTTCAGCCTTATCACTAATCACATTAAATTCAGGAATATTTTCAGGGATTTGACCTTGTGCTCTCACATTAAAATTATCTTCTGCTTTTTTCGCTGACTCAGCGCCATGAAATCGCTCGACAATTTCTTTGGCAAACTCAACTTTAATTACCTTAGGATTCTCCCCTTTTTCACCTCTTATTTTCCATGTTTGGATCTCTTCTGCTGGCTTTAATGACAAAAGATTAATATATCTCCACATTAATTCATCTGAAATTGATAAAATTTTTGCGAAAATATTCTCTGGAGGCTCCTCAATACCAATATAGTTGTTTAAGGATTTAGACATTTTTTGCACTCCATCAAGACCCTCAAGTAAAGGCATAGTCAAAATGCATTGAGGAGGCTGATTAAAATGTTTTTGTAATTCTCGGCCCATCAGTAAATTAAATTTCTGATCAGTACCTCCAATCTCTACATCAGCTTTTAACGCAACAGAGTCATAGCCTTGAAGCAATGGGTACATAAACTCATGAATGGCGATAGGCTGATTTGATTGATACCTTTTTGAGAAATCGTCTCTTTCTAGCATTCTGGCAACCGTATGAGTAGCAGCGAGCTTAAGCATTCCACTGGCCCCCAAATCATTCAGCCAGCTTGAATTAAAAACAATCTCCGTCTTCTCTTTAATTAATATTTTAAAAACCTGATCTGCATAGCTTTGTGCATTTTTTTTTACATCTTCTTCCGATAATGCCGGTCTTGTTGTATTTTTACCTGTTGGGTCGCCAATCATGCCAGTAAAATCTCCTATCAAGAAGATAACCTGATGGCCTAAATCCTGAAACTGCCTTAATTTATTTAATAGAACTGTATGTCCCAAATGAAGATCAGGGGCTGTTGGATCAAAACCGGCTTTGATGCGAAGCGGCCTGCCTTGTTTTAATTTATCAATTAATTCGGACTCAATTAAAATCTCATCTGCGCCGCGTTTAATTAAAGCTAAAGTATCTTCAATGTTCAATGAAATTATCCAATTAATGAGTTAATAATATAATTCTAGCTCAATTATGATTTTTAAAAAATTAGTACTTCCTTATGGGCTTGTATTAAAAAATAAAGTTGTCACAATTAAAATATAATGAAAAACGAAAAATTAATCTTTGGGGTAATGTCCGGCACCAGTTTAGATGGTATTGATGTTGTCCTGATTAAAGTAGCAAAAAATAAAATAACCTTAATCGACTTTATTCATAAGCCTTATTCAAAGTCATTAATCCATCACTTACTGCTCATTCAACAGCCGGGCCATGATGACTTAGAAAAAAGCATTCAATTAGGTTTGGTTCATGCAAAGCTGACATCCTCAATAATTAACCTGATGCTCAAAAACACTAATATTAAAGCAAAAGATATAAGGGGCATAGGCTACCATGGACAAACGATTAGACACCAACCCAAGAAAAAATTTTCAGTGCAGATTGGGAATGCCCATTGGTTGGCAGAAAAAACAAATATTAGTGTCGTCTCGGATTTTAGAAATAGAGATATTGTCGCTGGCGGTGAAGGCGCTCCTTTGGTCCCTGGATTTCATCAACATGTTTTTTCATCCCGCTCTAAGAACAGAGTGATTGTAAATATAGGTGGCATTAGCAACTTATCTTATCTTACAACTGATAATAAAATTAATGGCTTTGACTGTGGTCCAGGCAATCTTCTTTTAGATTACTGGATAAAAAATAATATGGGTAAGAATTATGATCACCAAGGACGATGGTCAAGCAATGGAGATACTATTCCAAGTTTACTCTCGGCATTTCTAGAAGAACCTTTTTTTAATAAAAAACCTCCAAAAAGCACAGGGAGAGATCTATTCAACGAGAATTGGTTAGAAAAATTTAACCTTAACCATGAAAGACCAGTAGACGTTCAGCGGACCTTTCTAGAGCTCACTGCAATCTCTATCAGCTCATCTATAAAGAAATATTGTAAAAAAGCAGATCAAATATTTTTATGTGGGGGTGGCAGTAAAAATTTATTTTTAAAAAAACGGCTGGGAGAATTAACAGCTCTCCCAATAAATGATACAGATATATTGGGCATTCCGTCTCAGTCTGTTGAGGCGGTAGCTTTTGGTTGGTTAGCAAATCAAGCTCTTGATAATATACCAAATAATTCCCCCAGCATTACTGGCTCTATAGGGAGTAGAATTCTAGGGGTTACTTATCCCGCTTAAAATAAACTCTTTTAAGTTATAATAAATCTCCAAAATAACATAGATAATTATGACATCACGAAAAGCAAAACTAATTATTGATGGCAAGGAAATTGATCTCCCAATAATTGAGGGAACAATGGGTCCCCCATCAATTGATATAAGAACGCTGAGCCAAGAAGGTCTGTATACCTTCGATCCTGGCTATATATCAACTGCTTCATGTAGCTCTGCTATCACCTTTGTAGATGGTCTTAATAGCCAACTTCTTTATCGAGGCTATCCAATTGAACAGTTAGCTGAAAAATGTGATTTTCTAGATGTCTCATACCTATTATTTAACGGTGAACTTCCAGACGCTAAAGAAAAAGAAGTCTTTCAATCAACCATCAACGGGCATAGCCTCATTCACGATCAATTAACCAGTGTATTTAAAGGCTTTCGTAGAGATGCTCATCCGATGGCTGTTATGATCGGTGTAGTTGGATCAATGTCAGCTTTCTATTTTGATGACATGGATGTAAGCAACCGAAAACATCGTAGATTATCCGCTGAAAGATTATTGGCAAAATTGCCGACAATAGGCGCATGGAGCTACACCTATAACCTCGGGCTTCCTTTTGTATATCCCCAAAATGACCTAGGCTACGCGGGAAACTTCCTTAATATGATGTTTTCAAGCCCCAATAAAAAATATCAAAATAATCCCGTTCTTACGCGAGCCTTTGAAAAGATCTTAATTCTTCATGCAGATCATGAGCAGAATGCATCGACGTCCACTGTTAGATTAGTTGGCTCATCTGGTGCAAATCCTTATGCTTGTATTGCTTCCGGAATTGCTTCTTTATGGGGTCCTGCACATGGCGGGGCTAATGAAGCAACGCTAAAAATGCTGGCTGAAATAAAAAATGAAAGTCGCATTGGAGAATATATAAATAGAGCAAAAGATAAAGATGATGAGTTCCGCTTAATGGGTTTTGGTCATCGCGTCTATCGTAATAAGGACCCACGATCAGAAATAATGAAGGTCACATGCCATGAAGTGCTGGACGAATTAAATCTATCTAACGAGCCTTTATTTAAATTAGCCTTAGCGCTAGAAAAAATTGCGCTAGAGGATGAGTATTTCATTGAAAGAAAACTTTTCCCAAATGTTGACTTCTATTCAGGTATCGTAATGAAAGCACTTGGTATTCCAAATTCAATGTTCACCGCCGTTTTTGCAATTGCACGAACGGCTGGATGGGTCTCACATTGGAATGAAATGATGGGTGATAAAAACAATAAAATTGGTCGTCCCCGCCAGATTTATACAGGGAAAACTCAAAGAAATATCAGCTAACTCTAAGCAGAGAAAGATGATCCGCAGCCACACGTGCTTGTAGCTTGAGGGTTTTTAATTACAAACTGTGATCCTTGAACATTGTCCTGATAATCAATTTCGGCGCCGGTTAAATATTGTAAGCTCATTGGATCAATCAATAATGTCACTGAGTCCTTGGTCACCTGAGTATCATCATCATTGACTGCTTCTTCGAATGTAAATCCATACTGAAAACCTGAGCATCCGCCCCCACTCACAAAAACTCTTAGCTTAAGATCGGGCGTCCCTTCTTCTGCAATCAACTCTTTAACTTTATTCACTGCATTATCAGTAAAATTTATTGGTGTTGGCATTGCTATTTCAGTTGGCATTGCTATTTCAGTTGTCATTTTTTCTCCTATGACTTCTTAGTTATAACTTCAATTTCTTTAGTGTATTTCTTAATAACAGCATTGCTCATCAATTGCAGAGCTCCTAATATCTTCGCCCCAGAATGAACCTCCAACGCTTTATATTCAATATTACCCTTAATATCCGCTTTTGGATGTATCTCAATATACTCTAATGCCCTAATATTACCAGTTACTTTCCCGCCAATAATGGCATTATGAACAATGATATTGCCTCGTATCTCACTGCCTTCACCCATAATAAGAGTGCCCTCATGTTTTCCAGTGAGGACTGAAACATTTCCAATAATCTTTCCATCAAGACGAACACCTCCCGCATATGTGGTGTTGCCTTTAATTAAAGAGTCTTCGTTAATTAGTGTATCAATAGTAAATTTTATTTTTTTCTTAAAAAACATTATTTTTGTCTTCTTCCAACTATCTTCTCGTAAAACATAACATCCTCTTTTAATGCTGTACTTTCTTCTTTTATGACTTTAA
>JABMNG010000147.1 GCA_013205275.1 Methylophilales bacterium
CTCCCAGATTTTGTTAAGCTAGCTGAGGCTTATGGTCATGTAGGAATGAAAATTGAGAAGTCATCAGATATTGAACCTGCATTAAAAGAAGCATTCAGTCCAAAGCTTAAAGAGCGCTTAGTATTTATGGACTTTATAACCGATCAAAAAGAAAATGTATTTCCAATGATTCCTAATGGCAAAGGTTTATCAGAGATGATTTTGGCAGAGGATCTATAATTGAGACATATCATTTCATTGCTTATGGAAAATGAGGCTGGTGCCTTATCAAGAGTCGCCGGTCTCTTTTCAGCAAGGGGTTACAATATCGAGTCATTGACTGTAGCGCCTACAGAAGATCTAACTTTGTCCAGAATGACTATCGTCACAAGCGGCTCAGATGAAGTAATTGAGCAAATTATTAAGCAGCTCAATAAGCTAATAGATGTGGTCAGGGTGCTTGATTTAAATGACGGTCGCTACATAGAAAGAGAGTTGATGCTTGTTAAGGTCAAAGCATCAGGTCAATACCAAGATGAGATGAAAAAAATCTCAGAGATTTTTAGAGGTCGAATAATTGATGTCTCTGATAATACATTTACAATTGAATTAACTGGGGCTTCGAGTAAACTTGATGCCTATTTAGAAAGCCTCGACAGTGAATCAATAATAGAAACCGTCCGTACCGGCGCCTCTGGAATTGGCCGTGGCGACAGAATACTTAAAATATAATTTATTAAAGGAACAATATGAAACGTTACTACGACCAAGATGCAGATTTAAACATTATAAGGGGCATGAAAGTAGCTATTATTGGCTACGGCTCTCAAGGGCATGCTCACGCAAATAATCTCAAAGATTCAGGCGTTGAGGTCTCTGTTGGTCTCAGAGAGGGATCAGATTCTGCACGAAAAGCGAGTGAGGCAGGATTAACAGTCAAGTCAGTCGAGGAAGCAACAAAATGGGCTGATTTAGTAATGATTTTAGCACCAGATGAATTCCAGGAAAAAATCTATAAAGCGAGTATTGAGCCAAATTTAAAGCAAACAGCTGTATTAGCATTTGCACATGGATTTAATATTCATTATCAGCTAATTAATCCTAGGGCCGACCTAGATGTAATCATGATTGCTCCAAAAGCACCCGGACACACAGTGCGATCAGAATTTGTAAAAGGCGGTGGTATACCAGACCTCATTGCGGTTCAGCAAGATGCATCAGGAAATGCGAAAGCAATTGCTTTGTCCTATGCTTCCGCTATTGGTGGAGGGAGAACGGGCATACTTGAAACAACATTTAAGGATGAAACTGAAACAGATTTATTTGGTGAGCAAGTTGTCTTATGCGGAGGCACAACGGCCTTAGTTCAAGCTGGTTTTGAAACACTTGTTGAGGCTGGCTATGAGCCAGAAATGGCTTATTTTGAATGCCTTCATGAGCTTAAATTAATTGTTGACCTTATGTATGAGGGTGGCATTGCCAATATGCGCTATTCAATCTCAAACACGGCAGAGTATGGCGATGTAACAAGGGGTCCAAGAATTGTTACTGACCAAACAAAAGTAGAGATGAAGAAAATTCTGGCTGAAATTCAAAATGGTACCTTTGCAAAAGAATTTGTAGAAAATGTTGCAACGCTACCTGACAGAAGAGAAGTTCAAAAGAAACACCAAATTGAACAAGTTGGTGAGTCACTTCGATCCATGATGCCTTGGATTAAAAAAATAGTCGATAAAACGAAAAACTAGATGGGAACCAATAGAATATATCCACTTATTGCTAAAGAGGGATGGCCGTTTTTATTTGCTGGTCTTTTTGTTAGTGCTGTTAGCACTTATTATCAATTATCTGTGTCATTGCCTTTTTGGATATTTTTTTTATTCATGGTTCAGTTTTTTAGGGATCCGGCCAGAAATATTCCTAAGGGAAAAAATATTGTAACCTCGGCAGCTGATGGAAGGGTCATTGCAATAGAAAAAATATTAGACCCTTACCAAAAAAAACAAGCAATCAAGGTAAGCGTCTTTATGAATGTTTTTAATGTTCACTCAAATAAGATACCTATCTCAGGTCAGATTGTCGGTAAATTTTATTACCCTGGAAAATTTCTTAACGCCTCTTTATCAAAAGCCTCTTTAGAAAATGAAAGGTGTGCTGTTATTATCAAAACAGAAAATAAGGAAGTTATTACCTGCGTTCAAATTGCCGGCCTTATAGCGAGAAGAATACTTTGTTACAGTGAAATAAATGATAAAGTCAGAATAGGCGAACGATACGGTTTTATAAGATTTGGATCTAGAGTGGATTTATATTTACCTCTAAATGCATCTGTTAAAGTAATACTAGGTCAAAATGTTAAAAATACAGAGACTGTGATTGCAACATTTTAGCTTTATTCTGAAAGGTATTCCCAGAGTTCATTTAGCGCCTGTTCATAAACATCCCGTTTGAAATCAATAATTTGGTCAAGCGGCGACCAAAAGTCATCCCACCTCCAAGCATCAAACTCAGGTTTGTTAGTATTTTTTAGAAAAACATTCGAGTCCTCCCCAATTAATCTTAGTAAAAACCAAATTTGTTTTTGGCCCTTATATCGATCGCGCCAATCGCGCCTTATCCAATTTTTTGGGACATCATAACGAAGCCATTCTTTAGTTCTTGCTATGATTTCAACGTGATGAGGGCTAAGGCCAACCTCTTCCATTAACTCTCTATACATAGCCTCCTCTGGTGACTCTCCTTCGTTTATTCCACCTTGTGGAAATTGCCAGGCGTCTTCGTCTGCTCTTTTCGCCCACAATACCTTTTTTTCATTATTGCAAATAATAATACCAACATTGGGACGGTATCCCTCATTGTCGATCATAATGCTATCCTTATATAAATTACCTGCTAACTATAAATACATTTTTCCACAAATGAATCGCTATTAACAGAAAAAAATTATGATTTTTAAGGATCAAAAAAATAAAATCATCACTCTAATAATTATTTTGAGTATTTTTTTGCTGTATTTTATTCTCAGACATACAAATAACCATACTGCACTTGCCTACATAACAAACCAGGGTGAAGATACTGTTTCCGTTATAGACCTAAGCAATAAAAGAGAATTAAAAAAAATTAATGTTGGTGAAAGCCCTCTTGGAGTTCATATACTGTCACGTAATAAGTTGGCGGTGATTGGAAATGTTAAAAGCCGAACTTTATCTGTGATTGATATTAACAGCAACATCCTCCTTAAAACTATTCCTCTAAATTTCACCCCATTGGGTATTACGAGTGACACGTCTGAAGACAGACTCTTTATTACTGATTGGTTTAATAATAAGGTGGCCGTGCTTTCGGTTAAAAAACTAGAAGTTGTTACAACTTTTAATGTTGGGTTAACTCCGTCCGGTATTGTGTTCAATAAAACATTAAATTATATTGTTATTTCAAATCGCGATCAAAACACAATTGAGATCTATGAGGGTGGTAATTATAAATTAGTTAAAAAAATTACAACCGGGCTCCATCCTTTTGGAATTCATACAATAGGTCATTATGTTTACTCTGCCAATGTATACGACGATTCTATTTCAATAATTAACCTTAATAACTTTTCAACACAAGTAATTAGGGTTGGTATGCATCCATATTCGGTAGTGACTGATAAGGGGTTTGCCTTTGTTACGAATACTCAAGATGACTCCATAAGCATTGTTGACCTAAATCGGGGAAAAGAAATCGAAAAGATTGCAGTAGGGGAAAATCCTGAAAATTTATCTATTGATAGCAATGACAACCAATTAATTGTAACAAATTGGGGGGGTGACTCTATATCAATAATTGATTTAAAAACATATAAAGTAATAAAAGAGGTTAAAACTGGCCTACAGAGTAGGGCTTTCGGGAGCTTTATTTACCAATAGAGTGATGATTCTATTTGTAGTAAAATACTGTATTATTTTCACCAATTAAGGATTTAACAAAATGACACGACTCATCACAGTTATATTTGCATTACTTTTATCTTTTCAGATTTTTGCACACGGGCCAACCCCTCAAAAAGTTCAGGAATCAATTACTGTAAATATTTCACCGAATAAAGCCTGGGCTGCTCTAAAAGATTTTTCAGAATTTACTAAGATTATGAAAATAAGATCAGTTGACGAGGAGTCGATGAAGGTAAAGTACGAAATGATAAAAAAAGATGTCCCTTTTTCAGACTATAACGCATATATCGTTATTAAAAATGGGGCAAATGAGAATGAATCAGTTATTCAATGGACTGCTCGGTTCTATAGGACATATAAACTAAACCCCCCTATTCCTGAAGGTCAAGATGATGAAACAGCAGTAGCTGCAGTAAAGGCTATAGTCCTACCAGGCCTAGAGAGCCTAAAAAAATCTCTAGAAGTTAAGTAATTAAAAAAATAAGGCGGATCATAAGGGTCCGCTTTTTTTATGATCACCCTCAATAAACAAACGAGCCCAAAATCTCTAGTAATATGGCTTCATGGTCTAGGTGCTGACTGCAATGACTTTACACATTTTATTGAAAAGCTCGATAGAAGTGAATGTGAATTTATTCTTCCGAATGCACCAAGCATCCCTATTACACTCAACCAAGGGATGATGATGAGAGGTTGGTATGATATACATGCTCTCAATTTCGAATTTCAAGATAACATTGGGCTTGAAGCCTCAAAAAATAATGATCGAAAAAATAATTAACAAGAGGGTAAGCCAGCTATCAAATTTCCCAAAAATTATTATTGCAGGATTTTCTCAGGGAGCTGCACTGGCTATATATATAGGACTTACATCAAAAATTAATATTGATGGAGTAATTTCACTTTCAGGGTACCAACCGAAAATTAGCAATGATAGTTTCATAAAAAATAATCCTCGCATATTGGCAATGCATGGAAGGCATGATGATATTATTAATATAAATATTGCAAAATTAAGTTACCAAAAAAATTTCTTGGAAAATTTTACTTTAAAAATACTAGATATAGGCCATGAGGTAATAGATAAGCAAATTTTAGATATTCAACATTTTTTATTAGGTATTCATGATTATGAGTGAAAAGAAAATCGACATTGAATTAACTCTTAAAGAGCTTGAACAAATTGTCACAAACATGGAAGAAGAAAGCTTAAACATAGAAGTTTCCTTGAAGCTCTATGAAAGAGGCGTTTCTCTGGTCAAGGATGCTCAGAAATCTCTGAATAAGATTGAAAAAAGAATCCAAATTCTTTCACAAAATAATGAACTTGAAGACCTTGATTTAGATGGTCAATAATTCCAAGGATTGGGTCAAGATACACCAAGATCGAATAAATAAAATTTTAATCGAATATTTTAACTCGAAAAAAAATAATTCAACCCTACACAAAGCTTGCCATTATGCGGTATTAAATGGTGGGAAACGTATTCGGGCATTGCTAGTTTATGCGACTGGTGGCATTGGAAATGCAGATATAAAGGTGCTTGATCAGCTAGCAATTGTATTTGAGCTTGTGCATGCTTACTCTCTAATTCATGATGATCTTCCTGCCATGGACGATGACACTCTACGAAGGGGAAAGGCTACCTGCCATATTAAATTTAATGAGGCTCAGGCTATTTTGGCTGGCGATGCTTTGCAAGCAAATGCATTTGAAATTTTATCCTCATCCAAAGTTAATCTTAGCGACCAAAAAAAGATTTTTATGATAAATATGCTCTCTAGAGCTATCGGTAAAAATGGTATGGTCCTTGGACAATCAAATGACATTGAATCATCTAATAAAAAACTAAAAATGTCGGAGCTTGAAAATCTACAGGAATTAAAAACGGGATTATTAATTCAAGTCGCATGTGAAATGGGCTACTTATCATGCGAAGTGTCAGATCCTAAAACTAAAAAATTAGTTAAAGTAATGGGCTTACTAATCGGAAATATATATCAAATTACAGACGATATCCTGGATTACGAATCAAACACACACGTCCTTGGAAAAACAGCAGGAAAAGATAGGGATGCAAATAAAAGTACTTACGTTTCAATTGCTGGGCTTAATGCCTCAAAAGAAATAAACATGGCATTTTTTAATAAGTTAATGAAGTGCATAAAGGCCTTACCAGGTGAAAAAGATAATATTATAAAATTGATTAACTACATATATTTGAGATCTCACTAGATGCCATTGATTGATAATATAAATTACCCGACAGATATAAAAAATCTATCTCGTAAAGACTTAAAAATTCTATCTGGAGAAATACGAGAATTAATTATTAAGAGTGTCTCGATAACAGGGGGCCACCTCTCATCGAATTTAGGTGTTGTGGAACTTACCATTGCTCTTCATTATGTATTCAATGCTCCAATGGATAAACTTATCTGGGATGTGGGTCATCAAACCTATACGCATAAGATTTTAACTGGAAGAAAAAATAAGATGCATACCCTGAGGAAAAAAAATGGGCTCTCAGGGTTTCCTAATAGAAAAGAGAGCCCGTATGATGAGTTTGGGGCCGGGCATTCAAGTACTTCAATATCTGCTGCTTTTGGAATATCAGAAGGATTAAAAAAATCAAAATCAAAATATCGTGCAATTGCAATCATAGGTGATGGCGCCATGACTGCTGGCATGGCTTTTGAAGCATTAAATAATGCAGGTAACTCTCAAAATGACCTACTTGTAATATTAAATGACAATGACATGTCTATCTCGAAAAATGTTGGGGCTATTAATAACTATTTAGCAAAGCTGCTTTCTGGCAAATTTTATGGGGGGTTTAAATCGACGGGTAAAGCTCTATTTTCAAAAGCCACTCCAATTCTAGATCTTGCCAGAAAAACTGAAGAGCACTTGAAGGGAATGGTTATCCCAGGAACACTATTCGAGGAGTTTGGATTTAATTATATCGGCCCAATTGACGGACATGATATTGACACTCTGATCGACACTTTGTCTAATATAAAATCACTCAGTGGGCCGCAGTTTCTTCATGTAGCAACAAAAAAAGGGTTTGGATATAAGCCAGCACAGGACAATCCAAATAAATATCATGGAATCAGTGAATTTAAACCAAGTGATAATAGTTTAAAGGCAGGTGAATTAAAAAAAACATTCACAGATATTTTTTCTGATTGGATTATGGCCCAGGCAGGAACTAATAAAAAATTGTGCGCCATAACACCTGCTATGTCGGACGGCTCTGGACTTACAGTTTTTTCTAAAAAATATCCGAGCCGATTTTACGATGTAGGAATAGCAGAGCAGCACGCGCTAACATTTGCAGCTGGTCTTGCCCTTAGCGGCTATAAGCCTGTTGTTGCAATTTATTCAACGTTTATGCAGAGAGCATACGATCAATTAATACACGACATTGCGCTTCAAAATATCCCAATGTTATTTGCAATAGATAGGGCCGGCATCGTCGGCGCTGATGGAGCAACTCACTCAGGTAATTTTGATATTTCATTTCTACGCTGTATCCCAAACATTGTATTAATGGCGCCATCTAATGAGAATGACTGTCACCATATGCTTTCATTAGGTTACAAATATGATGGTATTTGCGCTGTCCGTTACCCACGAGGAAATGGCCCAGGCCAATCAGTTTCAAAGAAAAATAAAATTTTACTAGGAAAATCTAAGACAATCAGAAGTGGAAAAAATATTGTGATTCTATGTTTTGGCCCTCTTCTTAATGTATGTGAAGCTGTAGCCATTGAACTAAATGCAACGTTAATTGATATGCGATTTATTAAGCCAATTGATGAAACTATTATTGTAAAAAGCGCTCAGACACATAGACTTTTAGTTACCGTTGAAGATAATACAATAAAAGGAGGGGCTGGATCTGCTGTGCTTGAAGTGCTAAGCAAAAGTAATATAGCCTGTAAAACTCTTTGCCTTGGTATTCCAGATAAATTTCTAGAGCATGGAACCCAAGAAGAAATATATAAGATATGTGGTTTAGATAAAAATGGTATTCTGAATAGAATTGTTAATCAAATTGATAGATGATAATATTAATTTTTAAAGTATTGGTAAAAAAAGATTATGAATAGCCCAACTACACCAACCGTTATTGAAGACGTTCAAAATGCAGAAGATAAAAGGCATCTTGATATTGACCAAGTTGGAATAAAATCAATAAAGCATCCTATTACTGTGAAAGACAGATCTGGTGGTTCTCAACATACAGTTGCTAATTTTAATATGTACGTTCATCTCCCACATAATTTTAAAGGGACTCACATGTCCCGATTTGTTGAAATTTTAAATGAGAATCAAAAAGCAATCTCTGTTGAGTCGTTTGAAAGAATACTCAGGGAGATGCTAGTACGACTTGAGTCAAAAGCATGTGATCTCGAAATGACATTTCCATATTTCATGAATAAATCTGCGCCCATATCTGGAGTAAAGAGCTTATTAGATTACGAGGTGAGTTTTATTGGTCAAATTATTAATGATAAATTTATTAACACTACTAAGGTGATTGTTCCGGTTACAAGCCTTTGTCCATGCTCAAAAAAAATCTCAGATTATGGGGCTCATAACCAAAGATCACACGTCACAGTTACAGTCCAAACCAACGATTTTGTTTGGATTGAAGACATTATTGAGACAATCGAAAAACAAGCCTCAAGCGAACTATATGGGCTTCTTAAAAGGCCCGATGAAAAATATGTGACAGAAAAAGCTTACGATAACCCGAAGTTTGTTGAAGACATGGTTCGAGATATTGCAACTGAACTTAAGAAAAGTAAAAAAATTGATAATTTTATTGTGGAATCTGAAAACTTCGAATCGATTCATAATCATTCGGCATATGCCCTAATAAAAGGGACTAATTAACTACATTCAAGAGGCTGTAATTGGAAAATTTTTCAAGCCGTAATAAATTACAATAAACCCTAATAAGGGTAATAAAGCCGAAAGCATAAATGTAGTATTCGCACCGTATGCCTCGATCATAAAACCACCACCTATACCACCAACCACCCCACCCACTCCATAAGTGATGCTGTTATAAAGTGACTGGCCTCTTGCATGATGATCTTTATTAAAGAAATGTTCAATAATTTGAATTGATGCGACATGGAAACTACCAAATGTTGCCGCATGAAGTATTTGAGCAAAAATAATTATATAGATGCTGTTAACAAAGGCTCCAATAAGAAAAAATCTTATTACACCTAGCGCAAGACTAATTAATAGTATTTGCTTTAGATTGATTTTATTGAGAATTTTTGGCATTAGTAAAAACATAAATATTTCAAAAAATACCCCAATTGACCAGAGTAAGCCAATCGAAAAACTAGAATAATCATTGGATTTTAAAAAAATTGAATAAAAATTATATAAAAGGCCGTGAGAAGAAACCATTAGCCCACATCCCAACAGTATACAAATTACCTCAGGGCTCCTTATGACAGCGAATATTGATCTTTTAATGAGATAAACAGCTTTATCCTTCTTTTCAGGGATATAGCAAGTTAAAATAAATATTGTGCCCTGGGTTAATAGAAGCGCCCATACTAAACTCTGGACAGTAAAGAGATCAATAAGGTAGCCTAAAATAAGAGCTGCAGCAATAAATCCAACAGAACCCCACAGCCTGATTCTTGTATAACCACTATTCCCTTTGCTTGTGGATAAATGAGACAGAGTTAGCGACTCAACTAATGGTAACGTTGAGCTTGTAAAAATACTCATAGCCATCATGGAAAAAAACATCAAGTAAAACGTATCGGCCCAAAAAACAGCACAAAACCCTAGAAACCCAAAAAAAGCAGTCACTCTTATCCATTTGGTTCTTTGGCCTGTATGGTCTGCTAGCCAGCCCCAAAAGTTAGGGGCAATAATTCGGCTAAACTGAAATAGAGATAACAAAATGCCGATCTGCAAAGGATTAAATTTTAAATCTTGGAGGTACAGTCCCCAATAAGGAGTAAATAGTCCTACAAAAAAATAATAAAAGAAATAAAAGCGAGAAAGTTGCCAATGCAGAGTCGCGGTCACGACGAGAAAGGATTTAGTCTTTTGACGTCCATATTTTGCGCTCTATCTCTCAATGCATGATCCATTAAAACCAATGCCATCATAGCCTCGGTTATTGGAACAGCCCGGATAGCCACGCAAGGGTCATGCCTTCCAGTTGTTTTCATTTCAACAGAATTTCCTTCTTGATCTATTGAGCTTCGGTTTTGTGGAATACTTGAGGTAGGTTTAAATGCAACATTCACTTCAATATTTTGACCTGTAGATATACCGCCTAGGATTCCGCCCGCGTTATTAGTTTTGAATCCGTCGGCATCCATTTCATCGCTGTGCTCCGTACCTTTCTGCTTCACGCTTAAAAAACCTGCGCCAATCTCTACACCCTTAGTAGCATTAATACTCATCATGGC
>JABMNG010000148.1 GCA_013205275.1 Methylophilales bacterium
CATGAGTATTCCTTCATATTGGGATTAATTTCTCTGTAGGCATCATAAAACCCAACATCAAGAATTTTGTTAAAAGCCTCTCTTTCAATCTGAGATACTAGAATTTGCCCCTCCCATGAATTAGGATCATGACAGTCGATGTCTTTAGGGGCTATATTGAAGTCTCCACTTATAATCACTGCATCGTGTTGATTATAAATATGACTGACCCACGAAGAGAAATGTTCTAGCCAGTGCATTTTGTAAGTAAATTTCTCAGAATCAATAGCCTGACCGTTTGGTACATACGCAGACACAATATATAAATGTTCGTTTGTATCGGAAACCCATATTCCTGAGATTATTCTTTTTTGAGTGTCTTCGAAATTTGGAATATTTGAATTTACATCAATTAATTCCTTCTTTGATATAATGGCAACTCCATTATAAGTTTTCTGCCCATTGTGGTATGAGTGGTACCCAATTTTTTTAAATTCTTCATGTTGGAATTTATCATTCATTTGCTTAGTTTCTTGGAGGCATAATATGTCCGGCTGGTTTTCTTTAATCCAATCGAGAACATGACTTAACCTTACGTTCAATGAGTTAACGTTCCAGGTAGCAATTTTCAATTTTTAGATTAGCCCTGAGTGCTTTAGAAGTGCATCAATTGTTGGCTCTCTGCCACGAAATGCAATAAATGAATCAAGTGCTGGTCTCGAACCACCTTTACTTAGGATTTCTTTTCTAAAAGACTCTCCAATATAGGAAGAGACAACGCCATTTTCTTCAAATAGTTCGTATGCATCAGCAGAGAGAACTTCAGCCCACTTATAACTATAGTATCCAGCAGAATAACCTCCTGCAAATATATGTGAGAAGCTATGTGGAAATCTATTCCATGAGGGTGGTTTTATCACAGCTATTTTAGTTCTAATGTCATCTAAAACCTGCAAAACATTAGTTATGCTTGAGTCGTAGTTACTATGTAATTCCATATCAAATAATGAAAATTCAACCTGCCTTAAGGTTTGCAACCCGGATTGAAAGTTTTTAGATGTGTAAAGTTTATCAAAAAGTTCTTTTGAGATTGATTGCTTAGTTTCAATATGCTGAGTCATATTTTTAATTACTGACCATTCCCAACAAAAATTTTCCATAAATTGGCTAGGCAACTCAACGGCGTCCCATTCGACACCTTTAATACCAGAGACGCTGTATTCATCAATTTCTGTTAATAGATGATGTAAACCGTGTCCAAACTCGTGAAATAGGGTAATAACTTCATCATGAGTAAGTGTTATTGGTTTGTTAACAATGGGGGGTGTAAAATTACAAGTTAAGAATGCTACAGGGGTTGATGACTCGCTCGTAAACTTATACCTTGAGATAGCCTCATCCATCCATGCTCCCCCCCTTTTATTTTTTCTTGCATATAAATCAAGATAAAATTGACCAATTAAGCAATCATCTTTATCTCGAATTTCATAAAACTCTACAAACTCATTCCATACCTGAGCTTCTTTTCGAGTAATATAAATACTATAGATTTTTTCAACAAGATCAAAAAGTCCCATAAGGACCTTATTTTTAGGAAAATAATTTTTAATTTCTTGGTCAGAAAAGTTAAATTTTTCCTGCTTAATTTTTTCAGAATAATAACTAATATCCCAGGCTTCAATTTTGTCGATTCCATCTTTCGAGGCTGCCTGATATAATTCAGACATATCTAGTTCAGCAAATTTTTTCGCTTTTGATGCAAGACTATCTAAAAAATTAATAACTTCACCACTAGACTTTGCCATTTTTGTCTTTAAAGACATGGCCGCGTAATTAGGAAAATTAAGAATTTTTGCCATTTGATGTTTGAGATTTAGAATATCATTAATAATTTGACTATTATCATGTTCTGGGTCTGCTAAATCAGAAGCTTTAGTTGAATAAGCGTAATACATTTCTCTCCTCAACTCCCTATCATTTGCATACTGAAGAGTTGGGACATAGCATGGAAAATCTAGGGTAAATACCCAGCCCTTTAATTGATTTTCAGAGGCACAACACTTAGCCATATGAATGATATCTTCTGGTAAGCCGCTAAGCCTATTTTCGCTTGTAATATTGAGTTGAAAGTCATTTATTGAGTCAAGTAAGTTCTCTTCGAACCTAGTAGATAATGTAGATAGTTGCTCTTGAATTTTTTTAAATTCTTGTTTTTTATCAAGGGGAAGATCTACGCCACCCAAAGTAAAACTTAGCAGCTCATCCTCCACAATCTTTTTTTGGGTTTTAGAGAAGGAATTATAGATTGAAGAGTTTTTAAGCTTTATAAATTTTTTATATATAATCTCATCCTGTGAAAGCTCAGAATAATATTTTGTTATTTCTAGAATATTTTTATTGTATTCCTCTCGAAGCTCGGGGCTATTTAAAACAGCATTTAAATGACTAACCTGAGACCAGGCTCGACTTAACTCCTCATCACATCTCTGTAATGGTATTAGAAAGTTATCCCAGGTTAACTCATCTGAAGAGACCTTTATTTCATTAATTTTCTCTCTATTATTATTTAATAAATAACTAATTGCCGGAGAGACATGTTGAGGTTTTATTTCTAAAAATAAAGGTAACTCTTCTCTATTTAGTAAGGGATTTTTAATTTTTTGATTCCTCATATTTGTTTATATCTTGTAACAATTTTTCGATATTATCTGGCTCACTTGATCTTAGTATTCTATTTGCCTTTTTCTTGATTGTTATAGGATCTGAAGATAAGACTTGTTGTTTAACAACAAGCAGGCTAGCAGGGTGCATAGAAAATATTTTTAATCCCATTCCTAATAGTAATTTAGTCAATTTTGGGTCACCGGCCATTTCACCACAAATGGACACCTCTTTGTTATATTTTATCCCTGCTTTAATCGTATTATCAATTAACCTAAGGACAGCAGGATGCAGAGAATTATAAAGGTGCGAAACGCTATCGTCAGCTCTATCAATTGCAAGTGTGTATTGAACCAGATCGTTTGTTCCAATCGAGAGAAAATCTAACTCCTTTGCAAAAGCCTCAGCATTAATTGCAACTGCTGGAACCTCTATCATCCCACCTATTTGAATCTTATCATTGAATTTTAAATTTAAATTTAGAAGTGATTGCTTAGCACGCTCAATTAACATTTTAGTTTGTCTCAATTCCTGAAGAGAGGAAAGCATCGGAATAAGAATTTTTATATTTCCAAATGCAGACGCCCTTAGAATTGCTTTTAATTGTGTATTAAATAAGTGAGGCTCAGATAAGCATAGTCTAATTGCTCTTAGACCAAGAGCAGAAGTTAAGTTATTATTATTATTGGTTATATTTTTATCTGCGCCAGAATCTAGTGTTCTAATTACCACTGGGAGCTTTCCCATCGATTTTGTAACGGACTTATAGATTTTAAATTGCTCTTCCTCGTTTGGGAGGTCTGGCCTGTTCATGAACAAAAATTCGGTTCTAAACAAACCAATCCCATCCGCATTATTATACTTAACAGACTTAATGTCCTTTGGAACTTCGATATTTGCTAATAATGAGATAGTTTCGTTACCTAAGTTCCTACATTTAATATTTCTAATTTTATTTAGTTTTTTTTGCTCAATTTCCCAGAGATTCTGTTTGCTTAGATATTCATTAAGTATCAAGACAGTGGGATTAACAATTACAATTCCCTGATTTCCATCTACAATTATCGTGTCGTTATTTTTAATTAATTTTCTTGCATTTTTTGCGGCCACAATTGAGGGTATATTTAAGCTTCTTGCTAGGATTGCTGTGTGGGAATTTGCCCCACCAACTTCAGTAATAAAAGCGCCATATTTATGATTCTTAAATTGAAGTGCATCTGCTGGTGAAATATCATGCGCAACTAAAATTACAGAACTCTCATTTTTATATTTAGTTTTTTGTTTTTGGTGACCTAAAAGAGCTTTAATAATACGCTCTGCAACTTGCACAACGTCGTGCTTTCTTTCTCTGATGTAAGGATCTTCTATCTGATTAAACTTTTCAACAAGAGTGTCTAATATTATTTTTATTGCCCACTCAGCATTGCATTTTTCTTTTTGTATGATGCGAATCGGATCCTCAGATATGCTTTTATCATTTAGTAACATTAAATGAGTATCTATAAAAGGAATAAATTGTGAATTTGACTCTATCGTCAGCTGGCTTTTAATTCTTTTTAATTCGCCATTTACCATACGTAAGGATTTTTTAAACCTGGTTATTTCTGGCTTAATATTGTTTGAATCAATTCCAATACGGACTACCTCTAGTAGCGCATTAGAAATTAAATGAGCCATGCCAATTGCAATACCATTTGAAACTGGAACGCCATGAATATTAAAAGATACCATTATTCACCTTCACCAAAGTAAGTTTTAAATAGCAATTCAATTTCATTGGTAGCGATTAATTCATCAGGACCATCAGTAAGCAATTCTATTTCTGTGCCTTGGCTAGCGGCTAGCATTAAAATATCCATGATACTTTTTGCGTCTACTTTTTTTTCATCTTTAATGATAAATATCTTTGAACTAAATTTTGATGATAATTGTGTAAGCTTGCTTGAGGCCCTTGCATGAAGCCCTAATTTATTAATTATTTTAATTTTCTTTTTTATCATTTGTCACTTATTTTTAGAATTCCATCTTTGGCATATTCAATACATATATCTACCAATTCAGGAAGCTTACTTTTCCTATGCGAGATTGCTTGTATTAACATTGATAAGTTGAGGCCAGTGATCACCTCAACCTCTCCAGGGATAATAAACTTTGTTAGTAGATTCGAAGGTGTTGCTCCGTAAATGTCAGTCATGATTAGTACACCGGACAACTGTTTAAAGTTAATTATCTCGTTACTTATCAGTTTTTGAATTTCTATGACATCTGTTTTTGGATCTATTGGAATACATTCCAATAGATCAATTGATTTACCAAGTATATGTGAGGAGGAGTCTATAAAAGACCTCCCTATCTCACCATGAGTGACTATGAGAATGCCGATCATTATGTTTATTCTGATTTATGCTTTATCGACCCGTCGGATTGATGATGGCCATAATGTATTTCTTTGTACTTAACAACTTGACGATCTAGTTTTTGAATTAAGGTATCGATTGCATGATACATATTACTGTCCGAGGACTCTGCATGTATATCTGCTTTTGGAAGATGAATCGTGACTTCAGCTATGTGACTTAATTTTTCTAGAGAAAGAGTTATTCTGGCATCAATTACATGATCGAAGTGGTCCGTAATTTTATGAAATTTATTTTTCACATACTCATTAATAGCAGCAGTAATTTCAATATTATGACCTTTAATTATTAAATTCATTTAGACTCCTTTGTAGATTATTTCTTTCGTTGATTTGAAGGTAATATTTTCAAACTATCTCGATATTTTGCTATTGTTCGTCTAGCTATTTTAACCCCCTGCTCTGCAAGTATCAAAAGTATTTTTTCATCAGAAAATGGTTTTTGAGGGTCCTCAGAAAAAATTATATCCTCTATTTTTTTTGAAATTGCCTTAGAAGATAACATTTTCCCTGATTTAGATTGTATTTTTGCACCAAAAAAATGCTTTAGTTCGAAAATTCCATGAGGGGTTACGATGAATTTATTAGACGTAACTCTAGAAATAGTAGATTCGTGTAGATCTAATTCCTCTGCTATTTTTTTTAAAATTAGCGGCCTTAAATATAGCTCACCTTTTTCTAGGAACTCATTCTGATTTTTCATTATGGCACGCGTAACTCTTATGATGGTGATTGATCTTTGC
>JABMNG010000149.1 GCA_013205275.1 Methylophilales bacterium
CAGTAGATCAGCCAGTTCTTTTTTAATTTGCTGACTGATTCTTACGCTTCTTGGATAATCTTTTGGCAATGTTAAAGCTTTCTCGCCACTTCCACAGTCTCATACACTTCAATCTGATCACCAACATTAATATCGTTGAAGCTCTTAATTGAAAGACCACACTCAAAACTCGCTTTAACCTCTTTAGTATCATCCTTAAATCTCTTAAGAGAATCCAGCTCACCGTCGTATATCACGACATTATCCCGCAGAATACGAATGCTTGAGTTTCTTCTAATTAATCCCTCAAGGACATAACATCCAGCAATCGTTCCAATCTTTGAGGCCTTAAAAATGTCTCGGATTTCAACTAAACCAAGAGACACTTCTCTTCTTTCGGGAGGTAATAATCCACTAAGAGCGGATTTAACTTCATCTAAGGCTTCATAAATAATGCTGTAATAACGAACATCAACCTCTAGACTGTCTGCCAGTTTTCTGGCGCCGCCATCAGCCCTTACATTAAAAGCTAAAATAACGGCGTTAGATGCCGTGGCCAAATTAATATCTGACTCATTAACAGCTCCAACAGCCGAATGAATTATGTTTACCCTGACTTCATCAGTTGATAACTTTTGAAGGGACCCCACTAAAGCCTCGTAGGAACCTTGAACGTCAGCTTTTATAATTAATGGCAGTACCTTTACTTCTCCGTCTGCTATTTGATCAAAAATATTTTCCATCTTAGATGCCTGCTGCTTTGCAAACTTCACGTCTCTAAATTTTCCCTGTCTAAACAATGCAACCTCTCTGGCTTTCTTTTCATCATTGATAACAATGAACTCTTCACCTGCATTTGGAACTCCAGACAAGCCAATCACTTCAACAGGAATTGATGGTCCTGCTTTTAATACTTTTCCACCAACCTCGTTAATCATCGCCCTCACTCTCCCTGAAGCCGTTCCTGCCAATATTATATCTCCGGGGCTAAGCACTCCTGATTGCACCAATAATGTAGTAACTGGGCCACGGCCTTTATCTAGCCTGCCTTCAATCACAACGCCTTTTGCAGGTGTATTAATAGGAGCTTTTAATTCTAAAATTTCAGCCTGTAGTAATATTGCGTCTAATAAACTATCAATGCCCTGTCCTGTTTTCGCCGAGACCTCAACAAACATAGCATCTCCACCAAGCTCTTCTGGAATAACCTCATATGACAAAAGCTCACTCCTAACTTTTTCTGGATTTGCATCCGGCTTATCTATCTTATTTATTGCAATAATAAGGGGAACTCCGGCAGCTTTTGAATGATTAATTGCCTCAATTGTTTGGGGCATAACCCCATCATCTGCAGCCACGGCCAATACTACAATATCCGTTGATTTTGCTCCACGCGCTCGCATCGCAGAAAAAGCTTCATGTCCAGGTGTATCTAAAAATGTAATCATGCCTTTATCTGTTTCAACATGATATGCGCCAATATGTTGAGTGATTCCGCCTGATTCACCCGCAGCAACTTTTGTTGTTCTTATGTAATCTAATAACGATGTTTTTCCATGATCAACATGTCCCATGACCGTAACAACGGGGGAGCGTGATTCGATAATAGCTTCAATTGTCTCGTCACTACTAAGAAGAGATTCTGGGTCATTTTCTTCAGCAGCTTGAGGGTTATGGCCCATTTCCTCAACTAGAATCATCGCAGTATCCTGATCTAATATCTGATTGATCGTAACCATCATGCCCATGCCCATGAGGGTTTTAATGACCTCTGCCGCTTTAACGGCCATCTTGTGTGCTAGATCAGATACAGAAATAGTTTCTGGGACCAAGACATCTTTTGCGACCGCCTCTATCGGGGCCGTAAAGTTAGGTTCACTATCATCGCGTCCCTTATTTCTTGATTTGGGTGAGCGCCAACCAGTATTTCCTGAGTCGCCTCTACCTTTAACTGGACGTTTTTTAATCGATCTATCTACCCAGTCATCTTTCTTTGCAGCTTTAGGCTTCTCAACCTTAACCCCAATTTTAGATGCAGGTCTATGTAATGTCCCTTCACCAGCAGGGTCTTCTTTTTTTGGAGCAATGGGGGCTTGTTTCTTAAGTACTTCAGCGGCTTGAATTTCAGCAAGAGCAGCATGTCGCTTAGCCTCAACGTCTCTAATGTTTTTTTGGTGGTCATCTACTACAGGGGTAGGGGAATCAGTTTTTTTAAGGCTCGTTTCTTCGGGTTTCTTTTCAACTTTTTCTTGATCAGGCCTAACTATTGTTCTTTTTTTTCTGACCTCAACCTGAATTGTTCTGGCCCTGCCTTCGCTGTCTGTTTTTCTGATTTCTGTACTTTGTTTTCTTGTGAGTGTAATTTTAGATTTAGGCTTTTGATCCTCGCCATGAGATGTTCGAAGAAAATTTAATAAAGCAGTTTTATCTGCTTCAATTAGCTCATCAGATGCAACCGCCTTATTTACGCCAGCACTTTTTAACTGCTCAAGCAATAAATCTATTGGCAAGCCTAGTTCGGTTGCAAACTTTTCTACTGTAGATGTTCCCATTCAGGCTCCAATAAATTATTTAGACAAACCATGGTGCGCGTGCAGCCATGATTAAATTCTTTGCTTTTTCTTCATCTAATTTAACCAGCTCCAGCAATTCATCAACGGCTAGTTCTGCAAGGTCTTCCATCGATGCAACGCCTTTTGAGGCTAGCAATTTAGCAGTATCAACATCCATACCTTCCATCGACAATAAATCTTCTGCGGGCTCTGATACTTTTTCCTCTTTGGCAATGGCTGCCGTTAGAATTGCTGCTCTTGCTCTTGCTCTTAACTCATTGACTGTTTCTTCATCAAAGGCTGCTATTTGTAGCATCTCTTCTAAGGGCACGTAAGCCACTTCTTCAATAGAAGAAAAACCTTCTTGAACTAAAATATCGGCAACGTCTTCATCCACATCAAGTTTTTCTATAAAAAGCTGACTGGATGACGTGTATTCTTCTTTCGTTTTTTGATCAGACTCTTCTTCGGATAGTATATTTAACTCCCAACCAGTCAATTCTGAGGCAAGTCGAATATTTTGCCCGCCTCGACCAATGGCCTGAGCAAGTTGATCTTCTGACACCACCAGGTCCATACTGTGCTTATCTTCATCAACAACTATGCTAGAAACTTCTGCTGGGGCCATGGCATTAATAACAAACTGGGCTGGCTCAATAGACCACAAAACTATATCTACTCGCTCCCCTGCTAATTCTCCAGTTACTGCCTGAACTCGTGAACCTCTCATACCTACACATGTCCCTACAGGATCTAGTCTCTGGTCATTTGCTTTGACAGCGATTTTAGATCGGAGACCGGGGTCTCGTGATGCTGACATAATTTCTAATAACCCTTCCTCGATTTCTGGTACCTCCAATTCAAACAACCTTTTAAGAAATTCTGGTGCAGTTCTTGAGAGAATAAGCTGTGGGCCACGAATGCCATCATCAATTTTTAACAGAATTGCTCTAATGCGGTCGCCAACTCTTAAGTTTTCTTTTGGTATCATTTGCTCACGAGGCAAAATTGCATCTAATCGACCAATCTCAATAATTGCATTCCCTCTTTCCATTCGTCTAATCTGCCCAGAGACTAACTTTTCATCTCTTGCAAGGAAGTCATTTAGAATTTGTTCACGCTCTGCCTCTCTGACTTTCTGTAGAATTACCTGTTTTGCAGCTTGCGCACCAATGCGGCCAAACTCAACAGAATCTATAGGCTCTTTTATTACATCACCTTCTAATTTTCCTTGTGCTCTTTCATCTTGAGGAGATATTTCTGCTTCTGGGTTTTCAA
>JABMNG010000150.1 GCA_013205275.1 Methylophilales bacterium
GTTAATGGGTCATTAGCATCTCCAGAAATTAGCTTAACAGTTGCATTACTTTCTTTGGAATTAAATGATCTTAATTTAGCAGAAACCTACCTCAATCAAGCATTAGAAAGGGGGTATAAAAACCCAGAACAAATTTTTATTTATCTTGCTAAGATATATAACGAAAGAAAAAAATATCAAGAGGCAATATCTTATTTAAATAAAATTACCTCAGGTGAGTTCTTTGTTGAGTCAAAATTACTAGCCGCACAACTTATTGCAGAAAATGAATCAATAGAAAATGCTATTTTATCCCTTGAACCATATCAAAATTTAACTGTAGAGGATCGCATAAGAATTTTACAGTTGAAAGTTTCGTTGCTATATAACAGCGGGAAAAAAACTGAAAGCTTTGATCTTATTAAGGATGAAGAAAAGAACTTTCAAAACTCTCCTGAGTTTAAATTTGAATATGCAATGCTTGCTGAAAAATTAGGAAATGCGGTTCTATCCGAACAGTTACTTAAAGAGGCTATTAAACTAAAGCCTGACTATGCTCTTGCATACAATGCTCTTGGGTACTCATATGCAGACAGAAATGTAAATCTCGCCGAGGCCAAGAAGAATATTGAAATTGCATTATCAATCGAACCCAAAAATCATTACATACTAGATAGTATGGGATGGGTTTACTATAAATTGGGCGACCTAAATCTTGCCCACGAGTTTATTAAAAAAGCATTTGCAGTTCAAGAAGATCCTGAGATTGCTGCGCATCTTGGAGAGGTGCTTTGGAAGCAAGGAAAAAAAGAAGATGCTCAAAAGATCTGGCTTGATTCACTAAAAAAATATCCTGGAAATTCAATAGTCTCCGAAACATTGAAAAGATTAAAATAAAAACATATATTAGATGAAGATAGTTCTTATTTTATTTTTACTTACAATTACTGTTAGTTGCTCAATCCTTCAACAATCCAAAGAAGATATTGATTTAAATTATATCGATTATAAAAATAATTCAGATCATAACAAGATAAAAAGCTTTACTCTATCTGGGAAAATTTCATTATTTCTGAAGGAAAAAGGATTTTCAGGTCGCATCAAGTGGAGGTCAGAGAGTGGGTATGACGTCATTGAAATATACAACCCATTCAACAGCATTATCTCTAAAATCTCCCTTAATGAATCCTTAGGGGAGATAACATTTGACCCCGCTTCAGAAAATAAATCAAAAGATACGGAGCTCGCCATAAGGCAAATATTTGGTGATACGACCAATATTTTTGTATTAAAGAATTTTTTATTGCACCCCCCAAACCAACTAACAGAAAATGAAACAGTTTCAGTCGTCTTTCAGGGCTGGACTATTAAATATAGCGGGTATCAAGATGCTGGCCACATAACAACAAAAACGGTGGAGTACACGAAGGGCAACAATAGCCTTAAAATTTTCATCAACGACCTAAAAATATGAAAATTGATAGGCGCTCAAATGATACATTCTCAAAGTTTTTAGCGCCGGCAAAGATAAATCTATTCTTAAAAGTAAAAAACAAAAGGCCCGACGGCTATCATAACTTGCAAAGCGTATTCCAGTTTATAAGTCTTTATGATGAAATTCTGATAAGAGTTAGAAATGATTCACAAATCAACATCAAGAATAGCTCGCCATTTGTTTCCAATAAAAATGACATCGCATACAAGGCATGTAAATTGATTTTAACTGGAAGAGATATAGGAGTAGACATAGAGATCAAAAAAAATATCCCTATAGGGTCTGGTTTAGGTGGGGGAAGCTCGGATGCTGCTACCGTATTAATGGCTCTTAACCAGCTCTGTCGTCTCGGGCTATCCAAAAAAAAACTTATGGAGCTGGGGCTAAAGCTTGGAGCAGATGTTCCATTTTTTATCTTTGGAGAGAATGCATGGGCTGAAAGCATTGGAGAGGTGCTTTATCCTATTGCTATTCCAGAGTTTGATTACATAGTTGCTGTCCCAAATATTTCAATTTCAACAAGTTTAATATTTGCCTCTTTTGAATTGACAAACTATACAAATCCGTTGAAAATAGCCAGCTCATTTAACTCAATAGAGCATGAATTTATTGATAATGATCTTGAAAGCCTGGTAATCAAAAAATTTCCAGCTATGATCAAACTAATGAACTGGATGAATGGTTTTGGTTATGCGAAAA
>JABMNG010000151.1 GCA_013205275.1 Methylophilales bacterium
GCATTAGCAAATCGAGAGAAATTTTTTTTATTTGAATTACATAGCCTAATGTGCTTAATTTATCGATAATAATTTTCTTAGTAACTCCAGAGACACCTGATTTACCCTGTAAGGGGATAAGTATTTTATTGCTTTCCCTTATAATGATTGTACTACTGATACATTCATTAATATTGTTATCTTTGTCTAATTGAATACCATCAAAATTTTCTGGGCTGATTTCTAGTTTTGCCAGCACATTTTCTAATCGGTTAAGGTGTTTAATACCAGATATCATGGTATTTTCAGATAGTTTGTTCTTGCATACCTGTAAGTTTACGCCTTCACGATAAAGCTTTGCTTCGATTGGGATAAATTTATTTTTTAACAAAATACGCGTAGGTTCGATATTCGCTTTAAATTGATATCCTCGCTCTGAGACGCCGCGAGTTAGGATAAATTTTGCAACATAATTGCCTTTTTCCGTAAATAACCTTTTAATATCATTTAATAGAATTCGGCTCGTTGGTACAGTTATATGTATTGATTTAGCATCGTGACTTAGAATTTTATAATGGTATTGCCAGAACCGTGGAATACCATTTTCTATCTTAATGGACCTAAAAACTCCGTCACCGAAAGCAAGACCCCTGTCAAAGGGATTAAGTCCCGGTAATTTTTTACCATTAATTAGAAATTTGTTAATCAAAAATATTTATTGGTTATATTTTCTTGAATACAAGACTTCCATTTGTCCCACCGAAACCAAAGTTATTTTTTAATGCGGTATCTATTCTCATAGATCTCGCTTCATTCGCACAATAATCAAGGTCGCATTCAGGGTCTTGGTTGAATATATTTATAGTTGGCGGTGAAACCTGCTCATGAATTGCTAATACAGTAAATACTGACTCAATCCCTCCGGCACCACCTAACAAGTGACCGGTCATTGATTTTGTCGAGTTAACTATAAGTTGATGTGCGCTGCTTCCAAATGTTTTCTTAATTGCATTAGTTTCATTTAAGTCACCTAGCGGCGTGGAAGTTCCGTGAGCATTGATATATTGAATCTGATCAGGATTTACTCTAGCATTTTTGAGTGCATTCACCATGGACCTTTTAGGGCCATCAATACTAGGAGCTGTAATGTGGTAAGCATCTGCACTCATACCGTAACCCGTCAACTCACAATAGATTTTCGCACCTCGTTTTTTTGCATGCTCATACTCCTCAAGAACCATAACGCCTGCCCCCTCACCGATAACAAAACCCTCACGATCTTTATCCCATGGCCGTGACGCGGTAGTTGGATCATCATTCCGAGAAGACAATGCTTTAGCAGAGGAAAACCCTGCGACTGAGAGCTCTGTAATTGCTGCTTCTGAGCCACCTGCAACCATCACATCAGCATCACCATACTCGACCATTCTAGCAGCATCCCCAATTGAATGAGTTCCGGTGGTGCAGGCTGTCACAATTGCAACATTAGGGCCCTTTAAACCAAGAATAATTGAAAGGTTACCCGAGATCATATTAATGATCGTGCCCGGAATGAAGAAAGGAGAAACTTTCCGAGGTCCCCCGTCATCAAAGGTATCGCTTGTTGACTCGATTAAGTTTATACCCCCTATGCCCGAACCAATAGAAACGCCAATTCTTTCTGCATTCTCTTCTGTAATGATTATTCCTGAATCATTAAATGCTTCGATTCCGGCTACCAATCCGAACTGAATGAACGTATCCATTCTTCTTGCGTCTTTTGGATTTAAATACAATAACGGATCAAAATTTTTGACTTCACCAGCAATTTGAGATGAAAAGTTTTTTGCATCAAACTTTGTAATATTCGATATACCAGAAACGCCAGCGAGAATATTTTTCCAGGATTCTTTAACGCCAATTCCTACAGGCGTTACTAATCCCAATCCTGTAACAACAACTCTTCTTTTAGTCATGCGTTACCTAGCAGATAGGCCTAAGGCCATTCAAGTTATGGAAGATTTTTATTGATATAGTCGATTGCTTGTTGAACTGTAGTAATTTTTTCAGCATCATCGTCAGGAATTTCTGTATCAAATTCTTCTTCTAATGCCATTACTAGCTCTACTGTATCTAAAGAGTCTGCACCTAGGTCATCAATAAATGATGATTCATTTTTTATTCCAGCAATATCTGCACCTAATTGTTCTGAAACTATTTTTCTTACTCGTTGTTCAATGTCAGACATCTTATGTTACCCCTTAAAAAAACAATAAAATTTACAACCGCTATTTTATCAAATGAAACTACAAATCATTCAATTATTTTAAAAAAAAATACTTTAGTTAATCAACTACATGATTTTAAACATTAAATCATTAACATTCCACCATTAATATGGATTGTTTCACCAGTAATATACCCTGCTAAATCAGAAGCTAGGTAACAAACAGCGTGTGCAATATCGGCTGGTGCGCCCAAGCGACCTAATGGAATATGCTTTAATAGCTGTTCTCTTTGAGGTTCGCTTAGCGCTTTTGTCATATCGGTATCAATAAAACCCGGGGCCACACAATTAACTGTTACCCCTCTGCTACCAATTTCTTGAGCAAGCGATTTGGTGAAACCAGAAATTCCAGCTTTTGTTGCGGCATAATTAGTTTGCCCAGCATTGCCGGTATGTCCAACGACGGAAGATATATTAATAATTCGTCCATACCTGTTTTTCATCATGCCCTTAATAACTGCCTGACTAAGTTTATAGACAGACCTAAGATTGGTATTTATTACAGCATCCCAATCATCATCTTTCATTCTTAACAAGAGTGCATCTTTTGTAATGCCAGCATTATTAACAAGGACATTGATCTCACCAATCTCTGTGTTAATTTTTGTAATTAAATCGTTAATTGATTCATTGCTATTAACATCCAATACATAACCTATACCGTCCAATTTATTTAATTCAAACATTTGGGTAATAATTTTTGCGCCATCATTTGTGGTTGCTGTTCCAATAACAATAAAACCCTGTCTCGCCATCTCAACAGCTATGCCAGCGCCAATACCTCGGCTAGCACCAGTTACCAAAGCTATTTTTTTATTCGTCGCTAATTCAGTCATCTTCTTTCCTTAAATAATAATTTCAGATACAAATTGCGTAGTTGATTCAGAGCTATCCAGCGAATAATGAGTACAATCATTAACTATTCGTTTATTGAGGCCCATTAGCACCCTACCAGGACCGCCCTCAACAAAAGTATCAGTGCCTTCGTCATATAGCTTTTGAATCGTTCTAGTCCATTGAACAGGATTATATAATTGTTTAGCCAAGCAATCCTTGATATCTTCTATTGATTGATGAGACATCACGTCGACGTTGTGAATTACTTTAATCATAGGAACATTAAAATTAAAATCTTTTAAATAAACCAAAAATTCTTCCGCTGCGGGTTTCATTAATTGGCAATGAGAAGGAACGCTTACAGGTAAAAGCAAGGCTCTTTTGGCGCCTGCTTCTTTGAATTTTTCCAAAGAATTATCAATAATAGATTTATGCCCTGCAATTACAACTTGACCGGGAGAGTTAAAATTAACTGCCTCTATTGTCTCTTCGCCATTAAGCTCATTGCAAATACGAATCACAGTCTGATCGTCAAGACCTAGAATTGCTGCCATAGCACCTTTATTATTAGGAACTGCTTCCTGCATAAGCTGAGCTCTTTTTGCCACAATCTTAACAGCGTCTTCAAAAGTCATTACACCCGCCGCAACTAGAGCCGTAAACTCTCCCAAACTATGCCCTGCTATAAATACTGGGTCATCTATGTCACGCTCTTTAAGAACTAGCCAAATAGCAATCCCGGCGGCTAACATAATTGGCTGAGTATTTAAC
>JABMNG010000013.1 GCA_013205275.1 Methylophilales bacterium
GCTTCCCTTTTGTGTCCTTACCAAAAGATACAGTTCCGGTATTTTCAGCCAGAATACCCGCATCCTTAGGAGAGCGCGCCTCAAAAAGTTCCGCAACACGAGGAAGACCTCCAGTAATATCTCTTGTTTTAGAGGACTCTTGTGGAATTCTTGCAAGAATATCACCAACTTTAACCTCTTGATTGTCAGCCACTGTAATGATGTAGCTTAACTGGAATGTCACGTTAACAGGGTTATCTGATCCCGTTAACTTAACCTCTTTTCCTTTTTCATCTAGCAGCTTGATTTGAGGTCTGGTCCCTTTTGATTGTGTTGCTTTCGATTTTGATTCAACCACAACCAATGATGAAAGACCTGTAACGTCATCAATTTGCTTAGCAACTGTAATTCCTTCCTCAACGTTTTCAAATCTCACTCTACCCGCATATTCTGAAATAATTGGTCGCGTATGCGGATCCCATGTAGCCATGACGCTACCTGCTTTAATCGTTGAACCGTCGTTTACTAGCAATGTTGATCCATAAGGCGCTTTATGTCTCTCTCTTTCGCGACCAGAGTCATCTTCAATTAAAAATTCACCATTTCTCGAGATAACAACTTTCTCATTTCGTGCGTTTGAAACATAACGCATGGTTGATGTAAATCTAACTGTTCCTGATGATTTTGCCTCAATCTGACTCACTGAAGCTGCTCTTGAAACTGCACCACCAATATGGAATGTTCTCATAGTTAATTGCGTTCCAGGCTCACCAATGGACTGTGCGGCAATAACACCCACCGCTTCACCTATATTAATAAGATTTCCTCTACCAAGATCGCGGCCATAACATTTAGCACAAATACCATATCGAGTGTCACACGTAAGTGCCGTTCTAACTTTTACCTCATCAATTCCAAGCAACTCAATGTTTTCAACTTCATCTTCTGAGAACAATGTTCCTTGAGGGTAAAGAACTTCTTGAGTTTCTGGATGCATAACATCTAGTGCAGCAACGCGGCCTAAAATACGGTCACTTAAAGGCTCAACAACCTCGCCACCTTTAACAAGTGCCTTTGTAACCAAACCTTCCTCTGTTCCACAATCATGTTCTATTACAACTAAATCTTGAGTAACATCAACCAAACGACGTGTTAAGTAGCCAGAATTTGCTGTTTTTAAAGCGGTGTCAGCCAAGCCTTTTCTGGCTCCATGAGTTGAGATAAAGTATTGTAAAACATTTAACCCGTCTCTAAAGTTTGCTTTGATTGGCGTTTCAATAATTGACCCGTCTGGTCTCGCCATTAATCCTCGCATACCAGCAAGCTGTCGAACCTGCGCTGCTGATCCACGAGCACCTGAGTCTGCCATCATATAAATTGCATTGAAAGACTCTTGATTGACTGCATTTCCATTCTCATCTTTAAGTGCTTTTCCGTCTTGGTCAAAAACTGGCTCTTCCTTTAGCTTACGCATCATCGCGTCAGCAATTTTATCGCCTGCACGGCCCCAGATATCAACTACCTTGTTATATCTTTCGCCTTGCGTAACCAAGCCTGATGAGTATTGATTTTCAATTTCTTGAACTTCTGCATCTGCATCTGCAATTAATTGGACTTTTTCAGTTGGCACTAACATGTCATGAATGCTGACTGACATTCCTGCTTTAGTAGCAAAAGAGAATCCAGTGTACATAAGTTGGTCAGCTAAAATAACTGTTTCTTTTATGCCAAGCTTTCTAAATGCAATATTAATAAGCCGTGAAATTTCTTTCTTCTTCATCGATCTATTAATAATTTCAAAAGATAATCCAGCAGGTAGAATTTCAGATAATAAGGCCCGACCAACAGTCGTTTCATAACGATTGATTTTTACGGTTTTGCTATTATCAAAATTAATTTCATACTCTTTAATTCTTACAGTTACTTTTGCATGAAGATCAACAACGCCTTGGTCATATGCACGACGAGCTTCATCAATATCTGAGAATTTCATGCCTTCGCCTTTAGCAGCCATCTTTTCTCGCGTCATATAGTAAAGACCTAAAACAATATCTTGCGATGGAACGATAATAGGCTCTCCATTTGCCGGCGATAAGACATTATTTGATGCCAGCATTAATGTTCTTGCTTCCATTTGTGCTTCGAGTGATAACGGCACATGCACAGCCATTTGATCGCCATCAAAGTCAGCATTGAATGCTGCGCAAACTAATGGATGTAACTGAATCGCCTTACCTTCAATCAATACAGGTTCAAACGCCTGAATGCCTAAGCGATGGAGTGTTGGGGCTCGATTCAATAGAACCGGATGCTCACGAATTACTTCTTCAAGAATATCCCAAACCTCTGGGCCTTCTTCTTCAACTTTCTTTTTTGCTGCCTTAATCGTTGTAGCCAGTCCTAATAATTCAAGTTTATTAAAAATAAACGGCTTGAATAATTCAAGGGCCATTTTCTTTGGTAATCCACATTGATGAAGTTTCAGTTGTGGTCCGGTAACAATTACTGAGCGGCCAGAATAATCAACTCGCTTACCAAGCAAGTTCTGTCTGAATCGTCCACCCTTGCCTTTTATCATATCTGCTAGTGATTTAAGTGGTCGTTTATTTGCTCCAGTCATAATCTTGCCACGACGACCATTATCGAGAAGTGAGTCTACAGATTCCTGTAGCATTCTTTTCTCATTCTTAACAATAATTTCTGGGGCTCTTAAATCTAATAGGCGGCGTAAACGATTATTTCTATTAATAACCCTTCTATATAGATCATTCAGGTCAGACGTTGCAAATCTTCCACCATCAAGAGGCACTAAAGGCCTTAGTTCAGGTGGTAGCACTGGAAGAATATCTAAAATCATCCATTCAGGCTTAATACCAGATTTCTGAAATGCCTCTAAAACCTTAAGTCGTTTTGCTATTTTCTTAATTTTAGCATCAGAGCCTGTTGCGGCTAATTCTTCCCTTAACGTTAATATTTCAGATGAAATATCTAATGATCGTAATAATTCTTTAACACCCTCAGCGCCCATAACTGCATTAAACTCATCTCCAAATTCTTCAGCTTTCGCTAAATAATCCTCTTCTGTTAATAGCTGGCCACGCGTTAATGGCGTCATCCCTGGATCAATAACCATGTATGCTTCAAAATACAGAACTCTTTCAATATCACGAAGTGCTATATCTAAAACCATTCCCAGTCTACTTGGAAGGCTTTTTAGAAACCAGATATGAGCTACAGGGCTAGCCAAATCAATATGACCCATTCGCTCTCTACGAACTTTGGAAAGAGTTACTTCAACTCCACATTTCTCACAAATAACACCTCTATGCTTTAATCTTTTGTATTTTCCACATAAACATTCATAATCTTTGACGGGGCCAAAAATCTTAGCGCAGAACAAACCGTCACGTTCAGGTTTAAATGTTCTGTAATTGATTGTTTCTGGCTTTTTAACTTCGCCATAAGACCAGGATCTTATTTTTTCTGGAGAAGCTAAAGCAATTTTAATGGCATCAAACTCTTCGGCTTGAGTGGTCTGTCTAAAAAGGTCTAATAATGCTTTCATGTCCTATCTCCTAGTTTCTATCGAGGTCAATATCAATCGCTAAAGAACGAATTTCTTTTGTCAGAACATTAAATGACTCTGGCATACCAGCATCAATCTTATGTTCACCTTTGACAATATTTTCGTATACTTTCGTTCTACCCGCTACGTCATCCGACTTTACTGTAAGCATTTCTTGAAGCGTATAAGAAGCACCATAGGCCTCTAATGCCCAAACTTCCATCTCACCAAATCGCTGCCCACCAAACTGAGCTTTACCACCCAATGGCTGTTGCGTGACTAATGAATAAGGCCCTGTTGAGCGGGCATGCATTTTGTCATCAACCAAATGATGTAATTTTAATACGTGCATATAGCCAACTGTAACTGGCCTTTCAAAGGCCTCTCCCGTTCTTCCGTCATATAGACGAACCTGAGTTTTATTGGCTGAGAAATTTAAAAGCTTGGTATGCTCACTGTTATCTGGGTAAGCTAAATCAAGCATTTGCTGAATATCAGACTCTGCACCACCATCAAATACTGGGGTAGCAAATGGAACGCCATTTGTTAAA
>JABMNG010000152.1 GCA_013205275.1 Methylophilales bacterium
AAAATAAAAAATAAAAAATAAATTGCTGTAAATACTCTAGCAACAACCGTTGCAATATCGGCGCCACCAATTAAAGGAAGGACAATATAAAACTGACCCCAGATATTAGATGGGACAGTTCCAAGATATCCTAAGACAACAAAGCTCAGGACAAATGCACTAAGCCATTTTTTATAAAGAGCACCTTTATAACGAATTGACCTCACCTTACTCTTATCGAGCCAGGGGATAAAAAAGAAAATTAGTACTGATAACCCCATCGCAGCCACACCAGGAAACTGACTATTAAAAAGAGGAGGGATAGCTCTAAGAATAGAATAAAAAGGAGTGAAATACCAAACTGGAGCAATATGGTCTGGTGTTACTAGTGGATTTGCCGGTACAAAGTTATTGGCTTCCAAGAAATATCCGCCCATTTCAGGAGCAAAAAATATAATCGAAGCAAATACTATAAAGAAAACAGAAAGTCCTATCAAATCCTTAACGGTGTAATAAGGATGAAAGGGAATGCCATCCAATGGAATGCCTGTTTTTTTATCCTTGGTTTCCTTAATTTCAATCCCATCTGGGTTATTAGATCCAACCTCATGAAGGGCAATCAAATGACCAAATATTAAACCCGCCAAAGCTAAAGGTAATGCAATAACATGAAAGGCAAAAAAACGATTGAGTGTTGCATCAGAGACTAAATAATCTCCTCGAACCCACTCAGCTAAATCAGGACCAATAAAAGGTACGGAGGTAAATAAGTTAACTATAACCTGAGCTCCCCAGTATGACATTTGCCCCCACGGCAAGAGATACCCAAAGAAAGCTTCCGCCATTAATAAAAGAAAAATCAGAACACCAAACAACCATAGAAGCTCTCTTGGTTTCCGATAAGAGCCATACATTAAGCCCCTAAACATATGAAGGTATATAACCACAAAAAATAATGATGCCCCTGTGGAGTGCATATAGCGTATCAACCAACCAAACGATACATCTCTCATAATGTACTCAACAGAAGCAAAAGCTTCAGCAGCGGAAGGCTTATAATGCATCGTCAAAAAAATACCCGTTAGGATTTGCAGAACGAAAGTAACTAAAGCTAAAGCTCCAAAAAAGTACCAAAAATTAAAATTTTTCGGTGCGTAGTACTCTGTCAAATGATTTTTTATAAAAGAAGAAAGTGGAAATCTTTCATCTATCCACCCAAGAATACCGGTTGAATTAGTGTTTGGTTTTTTTGCCATCTTATGCAGCTCCTTCGGCGTCTTCACCAATTAAAATTGTTTGGTCATTTATATATTTATGAGGAGGGACTACTAAATTAGTAGGTGCGGGCGAACCTTTAAAAACGCGACCTGCTAAATCAAATTTAGACCCGTGGCAGGGGCAGAAAAAACCACCTTCCCATTGACTACCCATATCACCCTTTGGTGCAAGCTTTGGTGAAGGGGAGCAACCTAAGTGAGTACAAATTCCAACCATAACAAGCAAATTCGATTTAATAGATCGTGTTTTATTTTGGCAATATTTAGGCTGCTGAGATAACACCTTTAAATCAGGGTCCGCTAATTCACTTTTATTATCTAATTTTTTGATCATTTCATCAGAGCGATTTAAAATCCATACCGGCTGACCACGCCATTCGGAGACTTTAATTTCTCCTGTCTGAATGCTTGAAATATTAACTTCCACAGCAGCGCCAGCAGCTTTTGCTTTTTCACTCGGGAGCATGCTAGAAACAAAGGGTATGCCAATAGCTGAAACACCAATTGCGCCAGTTAATGAGGTTGCGGTTAATAAAAATTTTCTTCGCTTAAGATCAATTTTTTTACTATCTTCAGTCATGAAAAATCCAATTAATTAGTATAGAGAAATGAAATATTACAAATAGAGATAATTTAATGTCGGCATTATACAAAATTAGTCACAAAACTAACAGTAATAAACTAATCAATTGAAATTTTTCTTGAGAAGAATATTCCCAATTCAAACAAAAGTATCATGGGCGCAGCTAAAAGTATCTGTGATATTACGTCTGGTGGGGTAAGAATTGCACCTAATACAAAAGATATAACAATTAGGTAGGGCCTATTTTTTTCTACTGTTTTGAGCTGAACCCATCTAAATTTAACTAGCGTTACTAGAATGATTGGAATTTGAAATGCGAAGCCAAATGCAAGAAATAGTCCAATAATCATTTCCAGGTAGCTCGATATATCCACCATAAGACCTACATCAACTGGCGTCATGGAAATAAAAAAATTAAAAATAATCGGAAATACAAGGATATAGACAAATACAACGCCCAAAATAAATAGAACATAACCAATCACTAAAGTCCAAAATATAAAAAATTTTTCTTTACTGTAAAGTCCTGGTGCAACAAATAACCATATCTGCCAAAAAATAAGCGGGAGTGAAATTATGAATGCACAAAATAATGTAATTTTAAGTGGGACAATAAAAGTCGCTGTTAATTTGGTACTAATAATTGAGGCATTCTGAGATTGCATTTGGATTAGAAGTGGCTTAGCGAAAAAATGATATATTTCATTTGCATATGGAGCCATCAATAAAAAAACTCCAATGAAAATCAAGAAAGACTTTATTAGGGCCCACCTCAGCTCTTTAAGGTGCTGGAAAATTGCTTGAGGGACGTTCAAGGCTTGATCGATCTCTTTTTTATTTCTTTTTGTATTCTTTTAAGCTCCTTAAACTTATCCTCTCTTTCGATCTCTTCTTTAATATCAGCCATAAAATTTGTGGCCTTTTGTAACATCCTCCCTGCAGCCCTTGCGATTGCAGGAATATTTTTTGGTGAAACAAATATTATTAATACAAATATAACCACTAATAATTCTGAAAAAGAAATATCAAACATTAAATTATTTTTTCCTAGAAACTTTCTTTTTTTCTTTTTGTTGCATTCCTTCCTTAAAGTTTCTTACTGCTGAGCCCAAATCACTACCAATATTTCTGAGTTTTCCAGCGCCGAAAATAACTATGGCTACTAATAATATTACTAATAACTCTTTAATTCCTGGCATTTTTCTCTCCCGTTTAAATTTTCGCTAATTTTTCACTGCCGCCATATACATGAATGTGTATATGGAATACCTCTTGCCCACCTTCGGCGCCAGAGTTTATCATTGTTCTAAATCCCCTTAAGCCATGTTGGTGGGCAAGATTTTTTCCCAACAACAACATTTTTCCTAACATTTCCAGGTTGGTTTCATCACACTCCAGAAGACTTTCAATGTGTGTCTTGGGGATAATTAAAAAATGAACTTTATCTATTGGTTTAATATCATTAAAGACTAAGAACTCTTCATCCTCATAAATAATTTTTGCGGGGATATCTTTTTTTACAATTTTGCAGAAAATACAATCAGTCATAACTTTATTTAATTTTCCGACTATTTTTCTCTTCGATACCAGAGGTTCCTGATCGTCTTTTTAACTCTCTAATAATATGCTCCACCTTTAAATTTTTTTCTGATAGCAATATTAAGCAGTGAAACCAAAGATCTGCAATTTCATAGACTAAATCTTCATTATCATCAGATTTTGCGGCAATAATAATCTCAGTAGACTCTTCGCCAATTTTTTTAAGGATCTCATTCAGTCCCTTTGAATGAAGAAGGGCGGTATATGAGGTGGTTGGGTCATTATTTTTTTTAGTTTTAATTAAATCTAATAGCTCTTCTAAATAATTGTCCATTATTTTTTATCCTTATAGATTTCATTTGGATCTTTAATCACCGGCTCTATTTCGATTAACATGCCGGTATTCATTTCAAGGTTATTATAGAAACAAGACTCCCTTCCGGTATGACATGCAATGCCGCCTTCTTGCCTTACTTTAAGCAATATAGAATCTTGATCACAATCTAATGCTATTGAATCTATGTATTGAATGTGCCCAGACTCCTCACCCTTCATCCAAACTTTTTTCCTTGATCGTGACCAATAAATTGCTTTTCTTTCCTGAATCGATCGCTCTAAGGTCTCTCGGTTCATCCACGCAAACATAATGACTTTATTTGTAGCTGTTTCCTGAACGATCACAGGCACCAATCCCTCGTTATTCCATTTAATAGTATCCAAATATGATCTCATAATCTTATTTCCACATTATTATTGTGCATAAATTCTTTTGCTTCATGGATCGTATATTCTCCATAATGAAAGATACTTGCTGCTAATACAGCATCAGCTCCACCTAACAAAACTCCATCAACTAGATGCTGGAGATTACCAACTCCCCCAGAAGCTATAATTGGTACTTCAACAGCATCAGAAATAAGCTTAGTTAAGGCAACATCAAAGCCTTGTTTTGTCCCATCTCTATCCATACTTGTTATTAGTAATTCACCGGCGCCTAAATCAACCATTCTTTTTGCCCATTCTACCGCATCTAATCCAGTAGATTTTCTACCACCATGAGTGAATACTTCCCATTGATTACCTACCTTTTTTGCATCAATAGCCACTACAATACATTGCGATCCAAAGCGACTTGACACCTCAGCAACTAATTCTGGATTAATAATCGCCGAAGTATTGATGCTAATCTTATCCGCACCTGCATTCAATAAACGCCTAACATCATCAGGAGATCGAACGCCCCCTCCTACAGTCAAAGGAATAAATATTTGCTTTGCAACTGACTCAATAATATCTAAAATTAAATCGCGGTTATCTGAGCTTGCAGTAATATCTAAGAAGGTTATTTCGTCTGCACCCTCTTCATTGTATTTTTTTGCAATCTCGACTGGATCACCGGCATCCTGAAGGTCTATAAAATTAATCCCTTTAACAACCCTTCCGGCATTAACATCTAGGCATGGAATTATTCTTTTTGCTAATCCCATTATGAGCCAGTCAGGCGGTCAGATAGTTCTTGCGCAGCTCTAAAATCAAGTGTGCCTTCATAAATTGCCCTTCCTGTTATTACCCCTCTGATACCTATATTTGAGACTGCACACAGATCCTCAATATCTTTTAGGTTTGAAACTCCTCCACTAGCAACCACAGGAATTGATAGAGATTCAGATAATTTAACGGTCGCGTCAATATTAACCCCCCCGAGCATCCCGTCACGCCCAATATCAGTGTATATAACTGATTCAACCCCATACCCTTCAAATTTTTGGGCGAGCTCAATTACATTGTGTCCGGTCAATTTTGCCCACCCATTAATTGCAACATCTCCGTCTTTAGCATCAAGCCCTACGATAATTTGGCCTGGAAATGCGTAGCAAGCTTCGTGTAAAAAACCAGGATGAGTTACAGCTGCTGTTCCAATAATAATAGAATCAACACCACTATTTAAAAAGCTCTCTACGGTATCTAAATTTCGAATTCCTCCGCCTAATTGAATGGGTATTTGTTTCCCAAGCTCACTTACAATTGATTTAATGGCGCGCTCATTGATGGGTTTTCCCGCAAAAGCACCATCCAAATCAACTAAATGGAGTCTTCTAGCTCCCTGTTCAACCCAGTGCCTTGCCATCTCTGCAGGATTATCAGAAAAAATAGTCGATTCATCCATTCGGCCTTGCTTGAGCCGAACACACTTCCCATCTTTGAGGTCTATAGCAGGAATAATTAACATAATTTAAAGGTTAAACCGTCCATGAAATAAAGTTTTTAAGTAATTGTAACCCTGGTTCAGCACTTTTTTCTGGATGAAATTGCACTGCAAAAATATTTTTATAAGCAACAGCTGCGGTAAATTTATCGCCATAATTTGCTGTGCCAGTTTTTATAGATGAGTCTTCTTCTTCTACATAGTAACTATGTACAAAATAAAATCTCTCTGCTGAACCGATATTTTCCCATATTGGGTGCACTGTCTCTTGATAGACTTCATTCCATCCCATATGAGGTATCTTGATGTTATTGAATGACTTAAAGCGTTTAACATTACCCCGAAAAATTCCAAGGCCTTGTACATCCCCCTCTTCACTTTCATCAAATAACATTTGAAGCCCTATGCAAATTCCCAGAAATGGTTTGCTCGTTGCTGAATCTTTAACAATCTCTCTAAGTCCTCTTTTTTCGAGCTCTCGAATGCAATCTGGCATTGCCCCCTGGCCCGGAAAAACTATTCGATCTGCTTTTGATATTATTGCGGGGTCACTTGTAACTACAGATTCTATTTGCGGGGCTATAAATTTAAATGCGTTGTGGACTGATCTGAGGTTGCCCATTCCGTAATCGATAATTGCAATCATAAATTGATTTAATAAGTTAGATTAAAGCGAGCCTTTAGTTGATGGGGTTACACCCTTGATCTTTTCATCAAGCTCAACTGCAACTCTTAATGCTCTACCAAACGCCTTAAAGATTGTTTCTGCTTGATGGTGTGCATTCTCACCCTTTAAATTATCGATATGCAATGTTACATTTGCATGATTAACAAATCCTTGAAAGAACTCATAAATAAGATCAACGTCAAAATCACCAATTCTTGCTCTTGTAAACTCAGTATTAAACTCAAGTCCAGGCCTTCCAGAAATGTCGAGAACGACCCTTGATAGGGCCTCATCAAGAGGAACATAAGCATGTCCATATCGACGAATACCCGACCTATCGCCCATTGCCTTCATAAAGGCTTGTCCAATGGTAATACCAATATCCTCAACGGTATGATGTGCATCAATATGCAAATCGCCTTCAGCTTTTATTATGAGGTCGAACAATCCATGCCGAGAAATTTGTTCCAACATATGATCTAAAAAACCAATGCCTGAATTTAAATCAGATTTGCCTGAGCCATCTATATTAATTTCAACAGAAATATTGGTTTCTAGTGTTTTTCTTGTTACTTTAGCTATACGTGTCATAAATATAATTTTAGCATGAGTTTAAAATTAGGCGCTATGAATAACAAAGGTTCCATATGTTTATTATATATAGCCTACGATTTCTTTTAGTAGAAATACAAGTTTTCTCATCTGTTGCATGCTGCCAATTGTAATTCTTAAATATTGCGAAATCCTCTCAGGATTCTTGAAGTGTCTCACCAAGACGCCTTGACTCCTTAATTTACTGAAAATAGTAATTGCATCAAAAACTCTATGCTTAGTGAAAATAAAATTGGCGCCTGACGGCAGAGTATCGAACCCTATCTCAGATAACTCTTTTTCAAGGAATGTCCGTGCTTTAATTATAGATCTGCATGTTTCGTTGAAATAAGTAATGTCTTCTATTGCGGCGACGCCTGCTATTTGTGCAAGCCTGTCAATTGGGTATGAGTTAAAGCTATTTTTAATACGGGTCAATGCTTCTATTAGCTCTTCACTTGCTATAGCAAAACCTATGCGCATTCCAGCAAGTGACCGTGATTTTGAGAATGACTGAGTTACAATTAAGTTGTCATATTGATTTATTAAATTAACCGATGACTCTGTTCCAAAATCGACATATGCCTCATCAATAACAACAACACTTTCTTGATTTAACTTTAAAATTGTTTCTATGTCCTTAAGGTTTTTTGGTATCCCGGTTGGAGCATTTGGGTTAGGAAAAATTATTCCTCCGTTCTGGGCAATATAATCATCTGATCTAATATTAAATTCATCGTCTAATGGAATAGTTTTATATTCAATTCCATATAACCTGGAATAAACTGGATAAAAACTGTAAGTAATATCTGGAAATAATATAGGTAAATCTTTTTTAAAGAATGCTTGAAAGATAAATGCTAGAACCTCATCTGAACCATTTCCTATGAATATTGAATTCTTTGAAATTTTATAATAACTGGCTAAGGTAGATTTTAATGCGTCGCTTTCTGGATCCGGGTAAAGCCTTAACTGATCATTGTTTGCTGCCGCAATTGATTCAATAACTTTTTGGCTGGGCCCGTAAGGGTTTTCATTGGTATTAAGCTTGATTAATAAATGCTCTTTAGGCTGTTCCCCTGGAACGTATGGGGTTAAATTATGAACAACATCAGTCCAATACTTACTCATTATTTATTTTTAATCACTCTATATTTGGCTGCCTCAGCGTGCGCTTGTAGCCCCTCCCCATTAGCAAGGACGGATGCAACAATACCCAATTCACTAGCTGATTCTGCTGTTAAGAATATTAAACTTGATCGTTTTTGAAAATCGTAGACACCAAGTGGGGATGAAAATCTTGCTGTTCTTGATGTGGGCAATACATGATTAGGGCCGGCACAATAATCTCCGACAGCCTCACAGGTGTTTCTGCCCATAAAAATAGCACCTGCATGGTTTATTTTAGTAACTAAGTTCTCAGGGTCATCTACCGACAACTCTAAATGCTCGGGGGCTATAAAATTAGATATATTTGCAGCATCCTCTAAGTCTTTAGCTAGGATAAAAATACCCCTGCTTTCAAGGGAAGTTACTATTACACTTTTTCTGCTCATCTCTTTAATTAATATTTTCATACTATTTAGAACTTGATCGAAAAAAATCTCATCAGTTGATATTAAGATAGATTGTGCCATCTCGTCATGCTCAGCCTGTGAAAATAAGTCCATCGCAATCCAGTCGGGGTCAGTCTTACCGTCACAGATAATGAGTATTTCTGATGGGCCCGCAATCATATCAATACCAACGACACCAAAAACCTTTCTTTTTGCTTCTGCAACATACGCATTACCTGGGCCAACAATTTTATCAACCTGAGGAATTGTTTCAGTACCATAGGCTAATGCCGCAATTGCTTGAGCGCCACCAATTGTAAAGACTCTATCTACTCCTGCTAATTTTGCTGCAGCTAATACTAAATCATTTTTTTCGCCGTTAGGTGTTGGGACCACCATCACCAACTCTTTAACGCCGGCAACCTTTGCAGGTATAGCATTCATTAATACCGATGATGGGTATGCTGCTTTACCTCCAGGAACATATAAACCAACTATATCTATAGCGGTTATTTTTTGCCCATAGGTTGATCCTTGTTTGTCCTTATATGACCATGACTCTATTTTTTGTTTTTCATGATACTCCCGGATTCTTCGAGCAGAAATTTCTAAACATGATCTTGTTTCGCTGGGAATCCTATTTAATGCTTCTTGAAGATCATTTTGACTAACCTCTAAATCAACAACATGCTTAGCCGCCAACCGATCAAATTTATTTGAATAATCTAATAAAGCTTTGTCTCCGAATTTCCTTACATCGTTTACTATGCGTTGAGTGGTTTCAATAATCTCAATATTATCAATATCATCAAACGATAATAAAGATTTTAGTTCTGAGTAGAAATCAATACTAGAGGATTTTAGTTTTTTAATATTCACAAATTTATTTTGATATAGCGTCTGAAAATTTTTGAATTAGTGGTTGCAGAATTTCTCTGTTAATTTTTAGCGAGGCTTTATTAACGATTAGTCTTGAACTGATATTGCTAATTTCTTCAGTAGCCACTAGGTTATTTGCTTCCAATGTCTTACCTGTGCTTACTAAATCTACGATTACATCAGATAATCCCACAATTGGAGCTAATTCCATTGAGCCATATAATTTAATCAGGTCTATATGAATACCTTTTTTTCCAAAAAATTCTCTTGCTGCTTTAGGGTACTTTGTTGCGACTCGAAGATGAGCCCTTTTAGCAACAATCTCCCTATAATTAAAGTCTTTTTTTGCGGCTACCATCATTTTACATCTTCCAATATTCAGATCCAGAGGTTGGTATAATTCTGTACCATCATACTCATCTAATATATCTTTCCCCGCTATACCAATATCAGCACCGCCCCACTCCACATAAGTTGGCACATCAGACGCTCTAACAATAATTAATTGAATGTCTTTTTGATTGGTTTCAAAAACTAACTTTCTAGACTCATCAGGGTCATCCTTACAAAAAATTCCTGCCGCATTCAACATTGGCATTGTTTCGGTAAAGATCCTTCCTTTTGACAGAGCAATCGTAATCATTTAATTAATCCTCTTAATTTTGGCGCCAATTTGATTAAATTTTTCCTCAAGACTCTCATAGCCTCTATCCAAATGATATATGCGCTCAATTATTGTTTCCCCTTTGGCTGCAAGCCCAGCTAAAACCAAAGAGGCGGATGCCCTTAAATCTGTTGCCATAACATTTGCACCACACAATTCCTCGCCACCTCTAATGATAGCTGTATTTTGTTTTATATCAATAATGGCGCCCATCCTTACTAATTCCTGAACATGCATAAATCTATTTTCAAAGATAGTCTCTGTAACCTCGCTCACGCCATCCGCCATTGCATTCATTGCCACAAACTGCGCCTGCATATCTGTGGGAAATCCTGGGTATGGTAATGTTTTTAAATTAACAGCTTTCAATCTTCCATCACTCTTAATAGTTATTTTATCTTTATCTATTCTTATTTTTACCCCAGTTTCCTGCAACTTTTGAATGACCGCCCCCATCTGATCTGCATCTACTCCCTGGCAGCAAATCTCCCCACCCGTCATAGCTGCTGCAACTAAATAGGTGCCAGCCTCGATTCTGTCAAACATTATCCTATGATTAGTCCCGGATAAATTTTCAACACCTTGAATTATGACTTTGTCTGTACCAAGGCCTGATATTTTAGCGCCCATCTTAATTAAACAATTTCCTAAATCAATCACTTCAGGCTCTTTTGCTGCATTTTCAAGAACTGTCTCACCTCTAGCTAGCGTTGCAGCCATCATTAAATTTTCTGTTCCTGTTACAGTAACTTGGTCCATATAAATCTTAGCGCCCAATAATTTCGCGTCGGGCAAATGTTCTGAGCTGGCATTAATGTATCCTTGATCTATAGTAATTTTTGCGCCCATAGCTTCCAGGCCACGAATATGAATGTCTACAGGTCGTGAGCCAATAGCGCATCCGCCTGGTAATGAAACTCGAGCCTTACCAAACCTTGATAATAATGGACCTAATACTAAGACTGATGCTCGCATAGTTTTAACTAAATCATATGGGGCATCTATGTGATTAATTGATTTTGCGATTAACTCAATGGAGTCCTCATCTTTAGATATGCCTACACCAAGAAACTGCAATAGCTTTACTGTTGTATTAATATCAAAAAGTTTTGGGACATTAGTTAATGTTAGCTTATCTGAGGTTAACAAAGAGCCAATCAAAATAGGTAATGCAGCATTTTTTGCGCCAGAAATTAAAACATCTCCAAATAATTTACTTTGGCCCTGAATAATGAGCTTATCCAAAATTAATTTCCGGCAACGATCTTAGCTAATTCTCCTGACTCATAGATTTCTCTCATGATGTCTGCACCACCGATAAACTCAGAATTAATATATAACTGAGGAATGGTAGGCCAGTTGGAATAAGCTTTAATTCCTTCCCTAATTTCAGGGTCCTGCAAAACATCAACAGTTTCATAATTTGCCCCACATGCATCTAAAATCTGACAAGCTGTACTTGAAAATCCGCATTGAGGAAACTTTGGGTTTCCTTTCATAAAAAGGACAATCAAATTATCCTCCAGCAACTCTTTAATTCTATTGTTAATGGTCATAATTTTTCTCCGCTATAATTATTTAGTTAGTTCTTTCCACTCGCTTGCTCTGTAAGTCTTAATTGACAAAGCATGTATGTCTTTTTTCATCATTTCACCTAGTGACTCATATACCAATTGATGTTGCTTAACCATAGAAATGCCTTCAAATTGATTGCTGACAATAGTCGCTTCAAAGTGAGTGCCGTCATCTCCCTTTACCTCTATAAACTCACAATTAAGATTAGTGGTAATAGAATTTTTAATCTGGTCAGGTGACATCATCTAATTCCTTAATTTAAAACCTGATTTTAGCATTCTGATCGTAATAAAAGATAAAGCGATAAAAAATAACACTACAATCACTAAGCTAAAATAAGGTGAAACATCTGATTTTCCAAAAAAACCAAACCTAAAACCATCAATCATATAAAAAAATGGATTAAGTTGAGAGATTTTTTGCCAGATAGGAGGTAAAGAGTGAATAGAATAAAATACTCCTGACAACATAGACAAGGGCATGATTACAAAATTTCCAAATGCCGCCATCTGATCAAACCGATCACACCAGACTCCAGCAATTATACCAAAAGCGCCCATAAGTCCCCCACCTAGCAATGCAAATAATAATAATATCCATGGGTGCTCTATGGGTAAATCAATATAAATAATCGAAATTAAATAAATACAAATACCGACAAATAACCCTCTAGCAATTGAAGCCATCAGGAATGCAAAAAATAGTTGTAAGTAGCTAAGTGGAGTTAATAATAGGAAAACAATATTCCCCATTACTTTTGACTGAATTAAACTAGATGAGCTGTTGGAAAATGCATTTTGCAATAGTGACATCATAATCAAGCCAGGAATCAAGAAAGCTGTATAGGCTACACCCTCATAAACCTCCAGACGGCTATCGAGAACATGTGAAAATATTAGTAGGTATAAAATTCCAGTAATTACAGGGGCAGCGACTGTTTGAAATACAACCCGCCAGAACCTTAGTAATTCTTTTTTTAAAAGTGTCCAAGTTCCAATAATCTGTGTTTTTAATGTAACCAATTTATTTTTTATTTCCGGTTAATTTCAAAAATACACTCTCAAGATCTGTGTCTACAGTTTGCATATCTATAATCTCAACTTTTGATTTTTTTAATGCTTCCGTAATTTCTGCGATATCAGTAATTTTTTTTAATTCAAAGATGAATGCACCATCTAATTCTGTGTACGAGAAACGCTCTATTATTTTTGGGAGTTTTTTTTCAGCTCTAAAATTTAAGCGAAGCATTAAATTCTTTGTTGAGAATTTTTTGAGTAAATTCTTTGTGGTGTCAAGCACAACAATTTTTCCAGCCCTTAGCATCGCAACAGAATTACATAAAGCTTCAGCCTCCTCTAAATAATGTGTTGTTAATACAATAGTATGGCCCTCTTTATTGAGCTCTTTAATAAAGCTCCATAGTTTCTGCCTCAATTCTACATCGACGCCTGCTGTTGGCTCATCCAAAACAATTACTGGAGGCCGATGAACTAACGCCTGGGCAATTAATGCCCTTCTTTTCATGCCCCCAGAAAGCATTCTCATGTTCGTGGCTGCCTTATCTCTTAAGTCCAGTCGATCTATTACCTCATCAACCCATTTATCATTCTCTCTCCCTTTCCCAAAATAACCTGCTTGGAACCGAAGCATCTCTCTAACATTAAAAAATGGATCAAAAACTAATTCTTGTGGAACAATTCCCACCAAGTGCCTAGCCTCTTGATAATTTTTTTGAACATCTTGACCCATGACAGATATCTTTCCTGATGATGGGTTTGATAAACCCCCCAGCATATTGATCATGGTTGATTTACCAGCGCCATTAGGACCAAGGAGGCCAAAAAATTCCCCCTCTGGTATTGAGAGTGTTATGCCATTTACAGCCTTTACTGACCCATAATGTTTTTTTACATTTTGATAGACAATGGCCGGCTTCATAATATGTTCTTATTTAAATATATAGAGGGTAAAGAGATCTTTAGCTTTAGCTTTAGCTTTTACTTATTTCTTGCATTTGAAATGAATTCTTGGGCGCCATAAAGTCTGGCAAGCTTCGTAAGGTTCTTAGGGATACCCGTGATCAAGATATTTTGTTTTTTTTCTTTAGCGAGCCGCTTCCATTCAAAAATAAGAGCTAAGAGAGAAGTATCAAGATCTTTAACGCCACTCAAATCCAAATCAATAGACTGTTCCCAATTGAAATTCTGAACTGCATCAATTAGTTTCGAGATATTTTCAAAGGTTAAATTTCCTTTTAGAGCCCAATTATTTTTTTTAATTTCTATGAATTCCATTAGTCTTTATTGCTTTTATTTTTTTCTGCTAATTTTTCATTTAATGAGTTCATACCGCCAGCTTTAATTTCACTAGCAAACTGACTTCGATAATTTGTAACTAAACTCACTCCCTCTATAACAATATCAAAAACTAACCAAGAATCCCCATCTTTAGCTAAAGCGTAATCAACTTTTATAGGTTGCGCTCCAGTTTGAACAATCTCTGTTTTTACAGTCACTATTTCATCTGTCGGCTGCATGCGCATGGGCTTAATATCAATACCTTGGTCTTTATACTTTGATAGCGCTACTGAATAGGTTCTTAATAATAAAGCCCTAAATTCAGACTTAAAATTAGTCTTTTGTTCTTCTGTTGCTGAGCGCCAGGCTTTGCCTAAAACTAATCTTGATATTTTCTCAAAATCAAAGTTTGGCAATATTTTTTCTTCGGCTATTTTAAATATCTTTTCCTTATTTCCGCCTTGGATATCTTTATCGTTCTTAATTGCTGATATAACGTCATCCGAAGTTTTCCTAACCAGCTCATCAGGAGCGAGCCCGGCGAAAACGACTGTCGAAAATGAAATTAATATAAAAGCAAGGATTCGTTTATTGAAAAAATTCAGGTTCATCTTATTTATCTTCCTCTGAGGCCTTGCTGTATAGAAATTGACTAATTAGTTTTTCTAAGACAACTGCATCTTGAGTTTGTGTAATTCGATCATTCTGTTCTAGGTTTTTTGTATCCCCGCCGGCTTCAAGACCGATATATTGCTCACCTAATAATCCAGCTGTATATATATTCGCAAAAGTATCTTTAGGAAATACATATCGCTTATCAATATCAATGCTTACGACTGCATGGTATGCCTTCGTATCAAACACAATCGAATTAACTCTTCCTACAACGACTCCCGCAGCTTTAATAGGTGCTCTAGGTTTTAGCCCCCCAATATTCTCAAAGTTTGCGGTTACCATGTATGTCTCTCTGATGTCATTAGAGGTTAAATTTCCAACTTTCGTGGCGAGCCCGAGTAATGATATTATGCCGACTGCCACAAAAATACCGACCCACGCATCAAATTTTATTTTATCCATAATATCTTTTCACCCTTATTTGTATTTTAACCACTAATCATAAATGATGTAAGCACAAAATCTAATGCCAAAATAGCCAGAGAAGATGTTACAACTGTTCTAGTTGTTGCTCTACTGACGCCCTCAGCAGTTGGTGGCGCATCAAACCCCTCAAACAGAGCGATAATAGTACATGCAACCCCAAATACTAAGCTCTTAATTAACCCACTCATAATATCAAAATTAAAGTCAACGTTCGCTTGCATTTGTGACCAGAAAGCACCTTCATCGACACCAATAATAGGCACAGCAACTACGTAGCCACCCAACACACCAACCATTGAAAAAATTGATGCAAGAATAGGCATCGCAATTACGCCCGCCCAAAATCTTGGGGCAATAATTCTTGCAATAGGGCTTACTGCCATCATTTCCATTGCTGATAATTGTTCCGTCGCTTTCATCAGTCCTATTTCAGCCGTGATAGCTGTTCCTGCTCTCCCAGCAAACAAAAGGGCAGTAACGACGGGACCTAATTCCCTTACCAATGCCAATGCAACCAATACTCCAATTGCCTCAGATGATCCATATTTCTGCAAAGTATAATAACCTTGAAGGCCCAGCACCATACCAACAAAGAATGCTGAAACAACAATAATAACCAGCGACATAACTCCTGTGAAGTAGACTTCTCGAATTGTCAGATGAATTCTTTTGAAACTGTCGCCAGAATAAACAAAGATTAGAAAAATAAGTCGGGTTGCAGCACCCAATCTTAGAACTCGACTAGTAATTGAATTTCCAAGCTTTTCAAAAAAATTAAATAATGTTTTCATATTGTCTTTTAGAGGCCTAAATCCGAGTTCAAACTTGGGGCATTATAATGAAATGGGACTGGGCCATCTTTCTCACCGTGAATAAATTGCTTAATAAACGGCAATTTAGATGTCATTAACTGCTTTGGAGTTCCTTCAGCAGCAACCACCCCATCTGCAATAAAATATACATAATCAGCAAAGGAAAATGTTTCCGCTACATCGTGGGTCACTATAATGGAGGTCGCACCCAACGCATCGTTTAATGTTCGAATCAAATCACATATGACAGCCATTGATATTGGATCGAGCCCTGCAAATGGTTCGTCATACATAATAATATCTGGGTCTAATGCAATTGCACGTGCAAGCGCTACTCGTCTTGCCATTCCACCCGATAGCTCGGTGGGCATTAAGTAGGCAGCACCTCTAAGGCCCACTGCATTTAATTTCAATAACACCAAGTCTTTAATAATATTTTCGGGGAGGTCAGTATGTTCACGCATAGGAAATGCAACATTTTCAAAAACAGATAAGTCACTAAATAATGCACCATGTTGAAATAGCATCCCCATCTTTCGTCGCAGCCGATAAATTCCTTCTCTGTCTTGTTGATGAACAATCGTTCCATCTACACTCACTTGACCAGCTGTCGGCTTTATCTGCCCGCCAATTAACCTGAGAATCGTTGTTTTTCCGCTCCCGCTGCCTCCCATAATGGCCGATACTTTTCCTCTCGGAAACTGCATATTAATTCCTTTATGCAGCTCACGATTGCCATATCCAAATCTTAGATCTTTGATGGAAATAATATTATCTGACATGATTTAATTTTTTAAAAAGTTATCCTAGATTTACTTTTAACCGAAAATGCATGTACTACTATAACTCACCATAAGAATGGAGGCCCGATAAAAATAAATTAACCCCTAAAAAGCAAAAGGCTGTAATAAATAAACCAATAATTGACCACCATGCCAGTAAGCTTCCTCTAAGTCCTTTAATCAATCTTAAATGAAGCCAAGCAGCATAATTTAACCATACTATTAATGCCCATGTTTCTTTTGGGTCCCATGACCAATAGCCTCCCCATGCTTCTGCAGCCCAAACAGCTCCAAGGATTGTTGCTATAGTAAAGAATAGAAAGCCGATTGCTATTACTCGGTAAGTCATGTCTTCAAGAACGTCTTTATTAGGCAGATATTGAGTAAGCCATCCTTTATCAACAATAAGGTAGGCCATTGAAACCATCGCTGCAATAGCGAAAGAACCATAACCAATAAAATTGGCTGGCACATGAATTTTCATCCAATAAGACTGGAGCGCTGGAACTAATGGTTGAATCTCATGAGCGCCCTTTGCAAAGCTATACCAGAGCAGAAATCCTACTGCAATATTTATAATAATCATTATAAAAGAGCCAAGTTTCTTTGTTTCTATCTTTTCTTCATAGTAAATATAAATAAGGGAGGTAATCAAACAGAATAGAACAAATACTTCATAAAGATTGCTAATTGGGATATGTCCTATATCAACACTAATTAGGTAAGACTCATACCAACGAATAAGAAGGCCTGACGTTCCAAGGGTAGTGGCAATCCAAACTAAATTTGAAGCGAGTTTTCCTGTAAATGCTTGAGAATTAAAAAGATGTATCCAATAAATTATTAGACTTAATGGATATAAAGTGCTCATCCACATGATCGCAGACTGGCTCGAAAGAAAGTACTTTAAAAAGAAATTTTCTTCAGCAATCGATAGGTTGCCTTGATATAAAAAAATAGATAAAAATGCCAGTAAAAAGATAGCAATAAAAAAATTCTTAAAGTTAGTCCAATAAAATCCTAGCCATGAAAAAACAAAAACAGAACCAATCAGAATTGAAATTTCGTAGCCGTCCATATACTGATGGAATTGTGTCAATGCATAACCCGCAAGAACAATTAATAGGCCAATAAAAAATTTACTGTAAAAACTGAACTGATCTTTCATATCTTTCCTTTTTTATGTCTTTAATAAATTAATCTTGCTTTTTATATCAGCCGCAAATTTATCAAATGCTAAATGATGACGATTTGTGGTTATAGATAATAAAATATTTTTTCTACCTTTCTTTTTTAACACCCACAAACGGACCTCTTGAATGTAGATCATACAAAAGATTCCAATGACCAACATCATTGACCCTAAGTATACCCAAAACTGCCCTGGAGACTTTGTTAGTTGTAATCCACTTGCTTGGACATGCTCAAAATCTTTTAATTCAAGAAATAAAGACGTCCCATAAAAAAAGCTATCACTGTATGCATTTAAAGCATCTTGTGAAAATAAAGGTAAATCCTTAAAATCAAACAATCTATTTAAAGGCTTCTCAGCTTGATAATCAATCAATAATTGATTTGCCACTAAATGAATAATTTTGATATAGGCATTTGCTGCGGCCTCCTGATTCTTGCTCGGAATATTTTTATCAATACTAAATGCTACAGCGTTATATCCACCTTTCTGAAATGTATCAAATAACTTTAGGGCGCTTAATTCCAAATTGTTGGCATTCAACTCTTTAGATTTAGACGGTTCTGAAGTTAGAATTATTTTTTTTATTGTGCTTTCAATTTTTTTCTTATTTAGCAGCAATTGCTTAAAAATCATAAATCCTTCTAAACTGCCTTCCGAGTCAGCAGGAATTTTAAGAAACCTAAAGTCCTCTTGGGGGGTTTCTCTCATACCGCTCATAAAGAAATATCTTCCATCAAGCTTCATAGGCATTTGGTAGGCTTGGTATTCATTTGCCTGTCCAGATTCATTTCTAATTTTATAGGTAAAATTTGGCCCTACGTTTCTTGATTTCTTTTTCTGGCTATTATCAATATCTAGAATATTAAATAACCGAAAGTCCTCAAATTCTAATGAGAGTGCTTTATCTAAATAACTAATCGCATTACTCTTAAATACCTCAGACTTTAATGGCTGAGGTGCATCATCTGAATGAAGGTCGGTAACCATGATATTTAATTTGGTTCCACCATCCTGAAAATCAGACTGATAAATTGTTACCCCCTCATAAGTATATGGCTTATTAACACTAATTTTTTGTTCCGTTGTCTTACCTGTTTTTTTGCTAGTTAAAATTAGATCGCTCTCAAATGATTTTGGTTGGCCAGTTGAGTAATGCTCGATATGAAAATTTTTCAACCCAACTGAAAAAGGAAGCTCTTGAACTAAATAACCATCCTTAGAAGGTATGATTGCAACCTCTTGTTTTTCTCCTTCCGACAGCAAAACATTGGCTCGATATGAGAAATTTCCTTGGTTTAAACGACTTTTATTTGGAATTTGAGACAGAGGTATGTCTTGTATCTGGATCTCCTTATAGCCTAACAATTCTTGAGTTTTTAAGATTAGGTTCCCATCTAAAAGCCCCCCAAGACTAATAACGATTATTGCTAAATGAGTAAAAATGTAACCTAATTTCTGAAAGCTACCTTTTTTTGCAACAATTAATATGTCACCAGATGCATTTATTTTTTCCCTTACCTTGAAATTACTCTTTTCTAACAATGCAATTAACTCTAATTTATTGAATGAGGGTAAATGAATTTCATAGCAATGCTTAAAAGAGCGTAATGATGTCTCCCTAATTTGATCCTGAAACTTCTTATACTCTTTCAGAATTCCAGGGCTGTTTCTAATAACGCACAATGAAGTTGATGCAATTAAAAAGATTAAAATAGTTAAAAACCATATAGCTTGATAAACATTGAATAAATCTAGCTGCTTGAAAATATCAAACCAAAATTGCCCAAACTTAACCATATAACTTTCATACGGCTGATTTTGTTTTAGTATTGTTCCAATAATCGAAGCAATCCCAACAAAAGATAACATTGTGATAGAAAATCTCATTGAGCTCATTAACTGAGAAAAGCTCATTTTTTTATTGTTGGTATTTATCAAGTAAGGCCTATCTTAATATGTGAAATAATTCACAGGATTAGAATGTCTCTAGAGAAAATTAAATCTATTGGAGACCTTCAATATAATCAGATACTGCATACATTTCTTTTTCAGTTAATTTTTGGGCAATAACCCTCATTATCATTCCTTCATCATTAGACCGATTTTCTAACCTAAACAAATTCAATTGCCCCAAAGTGTAATCGGAGTGTTGTGCGTTGAGCCTAGGATAAACATCTGGAATACCATGTCCGGCCGGTCCATGACAGCTGGCGCATGCTGGGACACCTTTGGCCGAAAGCCCACCACGGTAAATTTTCTCCCCTAAAGAGCCTTTTCCGTTACTTTTAGCTGAAGACAAAGCAAGACTTTGTTGCGAGAAGTAAAGCCCAAGATTTTTCATATCTTCATCATTTAAACTGGCTACCATACCTGCCATTACAGCATTTTCTCTTGTGCCACTTTTGAAATTCATAAGTTGCTTTGTAATATAGGCCGAATGCTGACCGGCTAACTTTGGGTTCATACTAATTGCGCTATTCCCATCTACTGCATGACATGCTACACATAGATTATTCACTATTTTTTTAGCAGACAAATATTGATTTGATCTATTCATTGGCTCCGCAAATAATGAAAGACTAAAAATAATGGTGCTAATAAAAAAATAGCTCTTAGTTAACATTTAAACTCCTGTGATATTTTAAAGTGAGACATTTTAACTAAAATAGGTTCAACGTGATAGCATTTACTTCTCTCAAGGAGTTATAAATGGCTTTATTGCAAAATGCTAAATTTGTTATTTCAGCAAACCACTTTAATGAATTACCCGAGGACACTGGTTATGAAATAGCATTTGCTGGACGTTCAAATGCAGGTAAATCCAGCGCCATTAACACTCTAAGCAATCAGACACGACTTGCCTACGTCAGTAAACAGCCTGGACGGACCCAGCTAATAAACTTTTTTAGAATTGATGATGACAAGTCGCTCGTCGATCTACCCGGCTATGGTTATGCCAAAGTTCCATCGGCTATCCGAGATCATTGGCAAAAAACTTTACCTCGATACCTTCAGGAGCGAGAAAGCCTGGTTGGATTGATCATTGTTATGGACATTAGAAGACCCCTAACAGATCTTGATATTAAAATGTTGGATTGGTTTTCACCTCGCCAGAAACCCATTCATATTCTTTTAACAAAAAGTGATAAATTATCTCGCGACCAGTCTCTAAGGACCTTGTCAGACATTAAGGGTAGGGTTAAAGCTCAATGGGGTGATTTATATCAAACTGAATGCACAGTTCAATTATTTTCTAGCCTAAAAAAAACAGGGGTGGAGGAGGCGGATAATATGATTCAGTCATGGTTATTGCCTAATAAATAAAATATCCCAAACACGATGGCCTAGCCGAATACCTCGATTTTCATATTTCGTATTGGGTCTATAGCTAGGTTTCTCAAAAAAATCTGTTGATTTAAGCGTAAAATTTTCAAGCGACTTGAATGAATCAAGAATCCATAAGGCGTAATCCTCCCAATCGGTTGCTATGTGTATATAGCCCTCATTTTTTAACTTATGTTGAATTTTTTCAATAAAAGACGTTTGTATTAATCTTCTTTTATTGTGTTTTTTCTTATGCCAAGGGTCTGGAAAAAAAATATGGATGCCATCAAGTGAGTTATTAGGAATCATAAAATCTAAGACTTCTACTGCATCATGCTGAATAATCCTTAAATTCTTAATATTTTTTTCATTAATTCGGTTAAGTAAGTTTCCCACTCCCGGAGAATGCACCTCAACCCCTAAAAAGTTAACATCAACAAGAGTTTCAGCGATTTCTGCGGTCGTATCACCCATTCCAAAACCAATTTCTAAGATTATTTTTTTATCATTTGTCTCAAAAAAATCATTAAAATTAATTAGGCTTCTTTCAAATGGAATCATCAAGTTAGCTGATAAATCTTTTAAGGCGATTGATTGGTATTTAGTCAGCCTGCCTTGTCGGAGAACATAGCTACGTATCGGTCTAATTTTTGTCATTAAATTATAATTTATAGTTGAAAGGATTTATCAAATGAATTGAAGCAATGCAAGTCTATATCAATATTTTTAGTTACTACCATCACTTTGACTAAATCACCCATTTCCGCTGGTGATACTAATTTTTGTAATTCCATGGATTTCTTCGAATAGTTTAAAATATCATTAGGGTTATATTTTTTTAAGCCATCTAAGATACCACTATTAATCAGAAAATTTGCTTGTGACAAAAATCCTTCAATCATAAAATTGTTTTTATTAAACAGTTCTGCGAGGTAAGAGAAATTAACATGAGAGGTAATGTCTTGTGAGCCTAAGTTAATCAACGGATCTGTATGAGCCATATGCTGATAGTGGCACATTAAAGTACCCTCATTTCTATCTGGGTGAAAATACTCATGATTGGTGAATCCATAATCTACAATAAATACTGCCCCTTTGGATATTGAGCTATTTAATTGATTAATCCATTTTTCATACAAAAAGGAATGCTCAAACACATAACCGTTAGGAAGGGGATAAATTAAATTTTTTGGCATATCAAGTGATGCATTTTTATATGCCCAAACTAAGTTATTGTCCTGAAACTTGAGTCCTTTCTGGACTATTTTATTGTCCTGTACTTTAAAAATATCTACAGGCAATGCATCAATGAACTCATTCATAAAAACAACACCAGTAAATTTATCTGGAATTTCTGTGACCCACTCAATCTTTCTATATGTCTCTTCACTCAGGCTCTGTTGTAAGGTAATCTTCTGATTTTCTATAGACTTCAGACCAATTTCTAATAGGTAGTATTTTTCAATTTCGACACCCTCTTCTTCCGACGCATTTAGCATGTCGCGACAAAAAAAACCATTTCCCGGCCCAAGCTCCAGAACCATAGATTTTGTTTTATTAAAAATAACTGAGAACTGCTTTAAAAAAGTTTCTGCAAATAAATCTGAAATCATCGGAGCAGTTACAAAGTCTCCTAGAGAGCCAAAATTATTTTTCTTTTTAATGTAGTAACCACATTCTTTGTCATAAAGAACTATCTCCATAAAGCTGGAAAATGAAATCCAATTTTCATTTAACTGAGAAAAGTTTCGTAATTTTTCAACTAAGGCTTGATGGGTATCAACTTCTGTTTCCGTTGGTAGAGGTAATTTATTCATCATGTAGATTATAATAGATTAACTTTAATTAAATTAATTGAATATGGCATCCTATAAAAAATTTGCATTAGTTACCGGTGGCTCGAGAAGAATTGGCGCTTCAATCTCTCGTAGGCTTCATAGGTCAGGTATTAATATTATGATCCACTACCGACATTCAAAGGATGATGCTGTGGCGCTTCAAAGTGAGCTTAATAATATTCGAAAGAATTCAGCATTTGTGGTTCAAGCGGACTTTTTAGAACCAGAAAGTTATGAATATACAATTTCAGAAACAATTCAATCATTTGGGGGTATGGATTTCTTAATCAATAATGCGTCCAGCTATTATCCTACGAAAATTGGTAATATTTCATTAGCCCAATGGGAAGATCTAATCTCTACCAATCTTAAAACTCCTTTATTCCTAAGTCAGTGTGCAGCTACTTACTTAAAAAAGACTAAGGGAGCCATTGTTAATATTACAGACGCCCATATTCAAAATCCAAAAGAAGGCTATTCAGTTTATTCTATTGCAAAATCAGGACTTTCTACTCTAACTAAATCCTTGGCAAAAGATTTAGGTCCTGACATACGAGTAAACGCAGTAGCACCGGGAGCCATAATATGGCCAGACAATAAACAGGAGTTTGATAAAATATACCGTGAAAATGTAATTAATAACACCGCACTTAGAAGAATAGGGGAGCCTGATGATGTCGCAAAAGCAGTTGAATACCTTCTGTTAAATGCCCCATTTGTGACTGGCGAAACTATAAATGTTGACGGTGGTAGTTGGTAAAAATGAATTCAGAGATTCTTCCGGTAAAACCATCCCAGAATTTTTTAAAACTGAGGAAAAAATTAATAGGGCTAACTGGTAAGGCGATCATGCACTATAATATGATAGAGCAAAGTGACAAAGTAATGGTCTGTATGAGCGGAGGAAAGGACTCCTATACCATGCTAATGATGCTATTAGCACTAAAAAGAAGGGCTCCAATTAATTTTGATATTATTGCAGTCAATCTCGATCAAAAACAACCAAATTTCCCTGAAGATATTCTACCAAATTACTTTAAATCTCATGATATTCCATATGAAATTATCAATGAAGACACTTATTCCATCGTAAAATCTAAGATCCCCGAGGGGAAGACTACCTGCTCTTTATGCTCCAGACTTAGAAGGGGTATTTTATATAAAGTAGCAAAAAGATTAGGAGCAACCAAAATTGCATTGGGTCATCATAAGAATGACATTGTTGAAACGTTTTTCTTAAACATGTTTCATGGCTCCAAATTAAAATCAATGCCCCCAAAACTATTGTCTGATGACAAAAAAAATATAGTAATTAGGCCACTTTCATTTTGCGATGAAAAAGATATAACAAGTTACGCTAATGCTATGGACTTCCCAATTATTCCTTGTGACCTCTGTGGCTCACAGGAAAATCTAGAAAGAAAGAAAATAAAAGCCATGCTAAGTAACTGGGAAAAAGAAACCCCAGGGCGCATTAGTAATATTTTCGGTGCAATATCAAATATTGAGCTTTCTCATTTGGCTGATAAAAATTTGTTTAACTTTGAATCGCTTAAAACATCTGATGTTCCCAATGAAAATCTAGACTCTTTTAAAATTATAAACTTTATAAAACAACCTCAAAAAGTATAGAGCTTAAAGATTAATATTGTAATTTGCTTGAATAGTTGTGCTTTTATACTTATGATGCGTAGTTTTTAACCATAGTTAAAAACAACTTAAATGCATAAATTACTAATTGTTGAGTCCCCCTCTAAGGCAAAAACTATTTCTAACTATCTTGGTAAGGAATATACGGTTCTAGCTTCATACGGACACATTAGAAATCTTTTACCAAAGTCTCAGGGAGTTAATACTGAAACCTTTGAAATGAATTATGAGATTAGCCCAAGAAATAAAAAACATATAGACGCAATTGCAGCAGCAGTAAAAAATTCCGACGAAATATTACTTGCAACTGATCCAGACAGAGAGGGTGAGGCTATTGCATGGCATATTGCAGAAGTTTTACAATCAAAAAAAATTGTTGGGGGTAAAAAGATAAGGCGAATTATTTTCGGTGAGATTACTAAATCGGCAATTATTGAGGCATTGAATAACCCACGTGACGTTGCGCAGCCTCTCGTTCACGCCCAACAAGCTCGACAGGCACTAGATTATTTAATTGGATTTAATCTATCACCTTTACTATGGTCAAAGATAAGATATGGTCTATCCGCTGGAAGAGTCCAAAGCCCCGCACTAAGATTGATTGTTGAACGTGAAAAAGAAATACAAAAATTTAATAGCCTGGAATACTGGAGTATTCATCTCGATTCATTCAAGGAAAAAACTAAAGTCTCAGCTAAATTAACGATATTAAATAATGAAAAATTAGAGCAATTCACTATTACAACAGCTGCTCAAGAAAAAAAAATAGTTGGCGAACTGCTTCTTAAGAGTTCGGGAAAAGTAAGGGTTTCCAGGGTTGAGAAAAAACAAAGAACAAGAATGCCATCAGCTCCATTTACAACATCAACACTACAACAAGATGCTGTTCGAAAACTTGGCCTTACTACACGGAGCGCAATGATAACTGCTCAACAGCTCTATGAAGGTATTAATATTGAGGAAGGTATAGTAGGGCTGATTACTTATATGAGAACTGACTCTATGAGTCTCTCAAAAGAAGCCACAGACCAAATAAGAAAATACTTACAGGCAAATTATACTAGTGAGTATTTCCCACAAAAAGCAATTGGCTATAAAACAAAAGCCAAAAATGCGCAGGAAGCTCATGAGGCTATTCGGCCTACAAATATTGAAATAACACCACAGAGTGTCAAAAAATATTTATCAGATCAGCAATTCAAACTTTATGAAATAATCTGGAAAAGAACATTGGCGTGTCAAATGTCACCAGCAGTATTTGATGCTGTAAGTGTAGATCTTGAAGTTGGACTCGGAGAAAGTCTTTTTAGAGCAACTGGACAAACTTTAAAATTTCCAGGTTTTATGTCAGTGTATTTAGAAGAAGATGATGAAGATGATTTGAAAAGTCAGGAAAATGACGAATCAAAACTGCCACCCCTTGAGGTTGGTGACATATTGGTCGTTGATAAAATTTTAGGTGTCCAGCATTTTACTGACCCTCCGCCACGTTTCACAGAAGCAAGTCTTGTGAAAACTCTTGAAGAATATGGTATTGGAAGGCCCTCAACATATGCAAGCATAATTACGACATTGCAGGAAAGAGAATATGCGCTTTTAGATAAAAAAAGATTTACGCCAACAGACGTTGGAAATGTTGTAATTGAATTCTTAACGGAGCATTTTGAAAATTATGTTGATTATGAGTTTACGGCTAATTTAGAATCTCAGCTTGATGATATAGCTGCTGACAAAAAAAATTCATTGAGTGTTCTGCAGGATTTTTGGGATCTATTTATCGCACAAATTAAAGAAAAAAGTGGGTTAGATAGAACGAAAATTACTCAGAAAGAAATTGGGGAGAGCTGTCCAAAATGTAATAAACCGTTACTCTCGAAATTAGGCAAGAGAGGAAATTTTATTGCATGCTCAGCTTACCCTGATTGTGACTTTACAAAAAGCTCAAATGGAGAGTTGCCACAAGAGGCAAAAGTAATAGCTCGGGATGAACTGTCAAATAAAGATATATTATTGTTGATTGGCCCCTATGGTCCATATCTCCAATTAGGCCTACCTGAAGAAGGCGATAAATTAAAACCTAAAAGAGTCACTATTCCGCCCGAGGTTCCTCTGGCTGATTTGAATGAAGCAATAGCTAAACAGTTAATTTCTCTACCAAGGGACTTGGGAGTGCACCCAGACACAGGCAAAAAAATTATTGCTAATATTGGTCGTTTTGGGCCCTATGTTAATCACAATGGTAAATTTAAATCTATACCGAAATCTGAGAATATATTTGAAATCACACATGAGTTCGCAGTTGAATTATTGATGCCTCTTAAAAGGGTTGGGGAAAACCCTGAATCAAAAAGCTCAATTGATATATATAAAAGTCGTTTTGGATTTTATATTCAAATGGATGATATCAAGGTCAATCTCTCTAAGGACACTGATCTCGATTCAATTTCTTTAGAAAAGGCTTTAAAGATGTTGTCAAAAAAGGCGGAGGCGGAGGCTAAGAAAAAACCTGCAAAAAAAATAGTATCTCCTAAGAAGAAAAAGCCTAGGAAGGCTGCTTAACTTTAAAGTCTAACTGTGTCACTTGATCTTTCTTGTAGCTACTCTTTTCCATCCACTTTTTAATTCTGTTAGCGTCACCAATTCTAGTGAATTTCCCATGCGACTTAAGGAATACCATTATAATTGGCTCTTGATTTATTGTAGTTTGCATTACTAAGCATCTGCCTGCTTCCTGAATATACCCAGTCTTTGAAAGCCCGATATCCCAAACACCTTTTCTAACAAGTGCATTCGTATTCATAAAGTCCAGCGGGGCATTTCTTCTTCCTAACAAAATACTTTCTGCTGGTGTTGTTGTAATTTCACGAATCAATGGGTACTCGTAGGCTGCTTGCACCATTTTTACTAAATCCTTTGCTGTGGAGACATTCCTCTTGTCTAGTCCCGTTGGATCACGAAACTTACTACTCTCCATTCCCAATTGGATAGCTTTTACATTCATAGCCTCAATAAAAGCTTTCTTTCCTGAGGGGTAGGTTCGTCCCAGTGCAGAGGCCGCGCGATTATCGGATGCCACAAGAGCAATTTTCAATAATTCAAGACGGCTAGTTGTAGTTCCAACTGGCAACCTTGACCCCGTCCCTTTCATTCTATCTAGGTCTTGATTGGAAATTTTTATTTCTTCAGATAAATCGAGGTGTGAATCCAAAACTACCATCGCCGTCATCAATTTAGTCAAGGATGCGATGGATGCTTTTGCTTCAGAATTTTTTTCGTATATTACCTCACCAGTCTTCTGGTTTACAACAATAGCTCTTAAAGATCTTATGTTAGGGTTGGTGTTTTTTTCTTGAGCATGAAGTTGAGAAAAAGAAAGTGCTAGAAATAGAATAAGAACGTAATTTATGATTTTATTCACTGACTTATCCTTTTTTATAGATGCTGATGATAATATACAATTAGATTAATGTTGTCACCTTTTAAAATCGGCTAAATAAATGGACTATTCTGATAAATTTTTTTATACCAAAGAGCATGTTTGGTTAAAGTTTCTTTCTGACAATAAATACCAAATTGGCATTACAAATTTCGCACAGGATTTATTGGGTGATATTGTGTTTATTGACATCAAACCTAGTGAAATAATATTAGAAAATCAACCAATGGGTGTTATTGAGTCAGTTAAAACAGCTTCGGACTTTATTTCACCAGCTGATGGGAAAATTTTAAATATTAATCATGATCTTATTAAGATGCCGGAGCTTATTAATGATAGGCCGCATGAGTCGTGGATATGTGAAATATTAATTATCGAAACGTTTAATAAAAATTGTTTTTTAAGTAAAGCAGAATATTTAGATCAGATTAAAAATTAATGTTGCTGACATCCATTGAACTCAATCTGTAGCCACAATCTTTGTAGAACTTATAGCGTTCCCTTGCCTTAATTTTAGCCGCTTCATCCTCTGTTACTAGCTCAACTAATTTTAAATAACGGTTGAAGCCATTAACCATCGAATCAGTTGAGTTAATTAGGGTATCGTCCATCCAATCAACTTTTTCACTTGCTATGCAAATCATTTCATTCATACATACCTGATTGACTTGATGCGCTAGAAAATTTGATGGAGAATTATTCCAGAAATACTCTGACAATGCATCCCCCTCTTTTTTATTGCTACAAAAAACTAGGGTCGTTCTTTTTTTCTGTAGATTTTTAAGAATTAAATTATGTAATACACTCCATTTATCCTTTACATTAAAAATAAATAGAACATTGGTCAAAAAATTATTTACCAGCTCTTTGAATCAAGAACTGAGTAAGAAGCGGTACAGGTCGGCCGGTTGATCCTTTATCCTTACCTGACTTCCATGCCGTACCAGCAATATCCATATGAGCCCAATTATATTTTTTAGTAAATCGGGATAGAAAACAAGCGGCTGTTATACTGCCCGCCGCTCTTCCACCAATATTTGCCATATCTGCAAAATTGCTATTAAGCTGTGGTTGGTATTCATCCCATAATGGCATCTTCCATGCTTTATCTAGGGCTTTAATACCGGCTAATTCTAGCTCCGTAGATAATGGATCATAATTTGAGAATAAAGCTGTTGCATGATGACCTAATGCAACGACGCAGGCACCTGTAAGTGTTGCAATATCAATAACTGCGTCTGGTTTATATTTTTCAGCATAAGTTAGAGCGTCACATAATATTAGCCTACCTTCTGCATCAGTATTCAATACTTCAATGGTTTGTCCAGACATACTGGTTACGATATCACCTGGCTTTAATGCTAATCCATCTGGTAAATTTTCACAGGAAGGGATAATCCCAATAATATTCAGGGGTAGATTTAAAATACCTACTGATTTCATTACCCCCAATACAGTAGCAGCGCCCCCCATATCATATTTCATTTCATCCATATCGGCCGAGGGCTTAATAGATATTCCACCCGCATCAAATGTTATTCCCTTCCCAACAAGGACAATTGGTTTCTGATTTTTTGGCCCCTTATTGTGCTCTATTGTTATAAAGCGCGGTGGCTCTCGGCTTCCTTTGGCTACGGCTAAAAAAGATCCCATCTTAAGTTTTTCTATTTGCTTCTGATCAAAAATATTAATTTTAAACTTATACTCTTTCCCTAGTTTTGATGCGGTGTTTGCAAGATAAGTTGGGGTACAAATATTTGGCGGTAGATTACCTAGGTCTTTTGTAAGATTAGCCCCTTCCATCATTGCCATGCCATGCTGAACCCCCTTTTTTACCTGAACTAAATCAGTGCCATCGTAATGAATAATGGTTTGGAATATATTTTGTTTAACTTTATTAATAGTTTTCAATGAGTTCACATCGTAAATCACATCCATTAAACCTCTTACAGAATACTCAGCCACCGCATGAGCGCTTAAAGAGGTATTAATAAATTGATTAATAGGTATTAATAAATTTTTAAACTTAAGAGGCTTTAATTTATTAGCCATAGATAGAACTGCACTATAAAACAGGTTTGCTGTTAATAGTTTCGGGTCTCCAACCCTTACCAATAAAATCTTAGGATAAAAATGGTCTCCATAAACAATCATAGTTGACCCAACTTTTTCTGATAAGTCTCCTAAGACTAGGACAGCTTTAATATAATTTACTGTTTTTTTATCAAGCCCAACCGAATCCATAGTTTGATTTTTAGCGTCTATGCCCAATGTGATAACATCGCTTGGTATCTTTGTGATTAAATCTGTTTTAATATTAACTTTCATCTGATTATCCTTAAAATTTATTGAAGCTACTATTTAGCCCATGCTATATAAATCATCTTTAACTAAAGAGCTTTTTTTTACTTCATTATCTACCATATTGATACTGTCTGGAATAGTCATTGCTCAGAGAGCTGTCTATATTTTTCGCCTTGCAGCAAGAGGTATTATACCAAACGATACAATAGATACGGTTCTAGTTTTTAATTTATTAAAGCATCTTCCTTTGCTTTTATCCCTTACGGTTTTTCTGGCCATTTTACTCACACTGAGTCGATGGTATAGAGACAGTGAAATGATCATTTGGCTTAGTTCGGGACTTAGTCTTCATAAACTTCTGAAGCCCATCCTGGCATTTTGTTTCCCTATAATTATATTAATTGCTTCCTTATCACTCTATATTAGCCCCTGGGCAGTTCAAAAATCGGAAGAATTTAAGAGTAACTTAAAAAATAGAGATGAATTAGCAACCATCTCCCCGGGCTCGTTTAAAGAATCAAAAAGTGCAGATCGTATATTTTATGTTGAAGGATTTAGTGATCTTGGTAGTAGTGTAAAAAATATATTTGTACAGTCAATACAAAATAAAAAACTTGGGGTGATTGTCTCTAATAAAGGTAAAAGATTTAAAAATGAAGATGGGGAAAATTATATTGTCATGCTGGATGGCAAACGTTACGAAGGTCAAGAGGATACTAAGGAATTTTCAATAACCACTTTTAAAGAGTATGGCATATTAATTGATAGGGAAATTCCTCGCATAGTATCTGTAGGGGCAAGTGTTGGTGTGATTGAAGCCATTCCAACATTACAGCTTTTGCTCTTGCAAAATAAGGTCAATCAGAAACAATATATGGCTGAATTAATGTGGCGGCTTTCATTGCCAATATCAGCTATGATTTTAATTCTACTCGCGATTTCAATGAGCTTCATTAATCCTAGAGTAGGAAGATCGATGAATATCATTGCTGCATTATTGATCTTTGTAATTTACAACAACCTACTAGCTGTCTCACACAGCTTAGTTTCCACAGGACTAGTGTCTTTTTGGTTTGGTTTCTGGCCTGTTCATCTAACAGTTGCATTAATAGGGTGTTATCTTTTATATCGAAGGTCATATAATTTACCAATATTTCCAAGAAGAAGAATAATAATAAAAAGAAAAAGAAAAAATGATTCTAACTAGATATCTTAATAAAGAATTTTTTATCAGCATCATCATGATAATGATAGGTTTAATAGCATTATTCTCATTTTTTGATTTTCTTCAGGAAATTAATGACCTAGGAAAAGGAAGTTATGACATCTCAAAAGTCATCGTATTTGTCATCCTAAGTATGCCAGGACATGTCTATGAGATTATTCCACTCTCAGTATTAATTGGAAGTATGTATGCTATTAGTCAGCTGTCACAGCACTCAGAATTGATTGTTATGAGGGCCAGTGGTTTTTCTATCAAAAAAATAACCTTATCTTTATTTTATGTTGGTCTATTTTTCTCAATCGTTACTTTAGTTGTTGGTGACCTCATTACTCCAGGTTCAGAAAAAAATGCTCAACAACTGAAAATTAACGCTACAGACTCAAGCCTTAGCCAGGAATTTAGATCGGGTTTTTGGATTAAAGATGGTAATAATTTTGTCAACATTGAGAATGTGATGCCAGATGCAACCCTTAGAGAGGTTCATATTTATGAGTTTGATTCAACTTTTAGTCTACGAACAATTACCAATGCTAAAACAGGTATTTTTCATGATGGGCAATGGAAACTAGAAAATATCTCACAAACAATTTTTAATGATGATTCCATTCGAACTAATTCTATCTTAAAGGGCAATTGGAAGTCATTAATTAGACCAGAGATGATGAATGTACTAATAATTTCTCCAGAAAAAATGAGTACATTAAATCTATTTAGATTTATTAGTTACCTAAAAAATAATAATCAAAAAACAAATCGATATGAAGTTGCGTTATGGGAAAAAATTATTCATCCAATAATGCCAATAGTTATGCTCATTTTTGCAGTTCCATTTGGGTTTTTACAAGAACGTTCGGGCGGGAAATTTTTAAAAATCTTTATTGGTATTTCAGCTGGAATTGCATATCAAATTTTCAATACAATGATTAGGCATGTAGGCCTCTTGAATGATTGGCCTCCCTATTTAAGTGCCCTTATACCAACATCATTATTTCTTGCTGCTGGAATTTATCTAATAATTAGATTTGAAGAGATATAATTTCTGATCCGAGGATTCGGTCATGGAAGTAGCGATTTTTTTTGTCAAAAAGCATATGGAAGTACCCTGCACCAAAAAACACCAAACCAAATGTCGCCATACAATACCGATAGATATAAAAAAGTATTGAGTTATTTTTATTGTGAATTACAAGCTTCAGCCCCCATGATTTCATTGCTAGAGTCTGTCCTCCATGAGCCCAGCAATATACCAAATAGATTCCTGGGGTTATCCATAACAGCACCTGTAAAAAAAGAGTATTAGCTTGCTCATTTATATATAAATAGACAAATGTAGTGAGAAACCAACAAGCAATGATTGATAACATCTCATATAGCAAACAAAAAAAACACCTTACTTTATATGTCATAATTTTTAAATATACTTAAAAACAAGAAATATATACAAAACATAACAGCTCATATTAATAAATAAATGCCATACCTTTATACCGCCTTTATGTATATTTCTTCTAATCCAGAATGTAGATAATAAGGTAATAACAAACAATAGAATAATTTCTCGATTTGCCTCCCAGGGAGTAAGTAAAATACCAATGGCGGGAAGTAATGAGCCTTGAAATACCATAGCCCCTGTAAGATTACCAAATGCTAATGTATCCTTATTACGTCTAATCCATAAGAAACTGTTCACTTTTTCCGGTAGCTCTGTTGCAAGCGGAATAAGCATGATTGATAGAATTAATATAGGCAGACCAATAATGCTCGCTGCAATTTCAATGTAATGTATTAGACCTTTTGCCCCTAGAATTAGAAGCGCTAAGCCTATTACTAGCTGAATCACAATTGATAAAGTATTTACCGAAAAACCAATTCTCGATAGGTACATAGGACTACTAATAACAGTTACGTGTCCCTCTCCTACCAATTTCTTTGAGGCTTTTATAGTTTTATAGATATAAAGAAAGTAAATACAAATCATTGCAGATGCAATTAATAGTTTAGCCATATAAGAATTATGAGGAATAAATAAGGCGGCTCCAGCAAAAATAAAAACAACAAGAAAAAAATCTAGATCCCTTATAATCCCTGACAGCTCTGGAGTAAATTTTCCATAAAAACCTCTTTTTGAAATTACAGCAACACTAAGAAGGCCCATAGCAACCGTAGTAAGCATTAATGGGGCGCCAAGAATAGCTCCTACGCCAATCGCATGGCTTGTAGTTATATCAGTTGATATAGATAATAATGCTGTAAGTGGAATAATGGTTTCTGGCAATGCCGTTCCGACAGCAGCAAAAATAGAGCCTGTAACGCCCTCTGAAATTTTCAATTTATGTCCAAAATGCTCTAAACCATTAGTAAAAATTTCAGCCGCAACTAAAATTAGGATTAACATGATGCATAAACTGAAAAAAACCATTAGACTTTTCCTTAATGTTCAAAAGCTGTAATTATAATCGAGATT